>NZ_SMJY01000039.1:0-37804 GCF_004348355.1 Micromonospora sp. KC721
GGATCCCCCTCCGCCCCGGGAGCCGCCTCCGCTGGATTCCATGAGGCGCACCGCACCGGAGGCCACCTGCCCGAGCGCCGATCCGGCGGCCACCGCGACTCCGCCCCCGCCACCGCTGGACAGCACCGACACCGCCGGCGCGATGAGCCGCATCAGGGCCGGCAACGCCACGATGGCCATGCAGAACATCACCACGCCGGTCAGCAGATCGGTCAGGCTCTGTCCCCCGCCGAGGAGCCAGAACACCGCGGCGTAGATCGTGGCCACAACCGGCTTGTAGAGCACCAGGGCCAGCAGCCACGTCAGGTACCGGCTGCGCATGGAGCCTCCGACCGCAGCGGCCACCGGCAGCAGCCCGGCCAGCAGGACCAGCCCGGCGTTGCGGGCCAGCAGCATCAGCAGCTGCACCATCGTGGACAAGAACATCATGATCGAGATGCCGATCACCATGAGCGGAGACATGCCGCTGGTGGCAGCTCCTGGGGCGAGCAGTAGGAGCCGTTTGCCGAGGTCGCGGTTGGCGGAGGCGTCGAGGATCCAGTTGGCGTACTCGTCGCCGATGTCGATGAGTAGCTGCACCGCCGGCACGCCAGCGGCGGTAATCACGGCCAGCATCGTCAGGTTCTTGGCGAAGGAGCCGGCTTCCCGGCCGTTGCGTTCCATCGCCAGCTTGATGGCCGCGACCAGGACCGCGCCGACGGCGATCGCCGCGACCGCCCAGTGGGTGTAGGCGCGCAGGTAGGCGACGGTGTTGCTGCATTCGAGCATCCCGGCCCTGCCGGTGCGGCAGGAGCCGTGCGACACGTCGAGGTTAGAGATGGACAACCAGCCGGTGACCAGGGCCTGGAGCATGTCGGCGGCGGCCTGGGACGCCTGCTCGGCCAGGTCTTGCAGGTAGTCGCCGGCAACGCGATCGACGACGCGGCCCGGGATGCAGATCGGGTTGACCACGGGACAGTCCGGCACTATCGCGGCCCCCACTCGACAACTCCGGTCAGGTCGTTGGTGACGCGGTTGACCGAGATCCACGCGCCACCGGGGGGTGTTTGCATCCGCCAGTCGCCGTCGCGCCAGAGCAGGGTCAGCGACAGCACGTGATAGCGCGGAGTTCCGGCAGCCGGCGCGCGGAGTACGAGCCCGATCACGGCGGTCTCGGGGGTGTAGGACTGGTAGCTGAAGCCGGCGATCTGACTCAGGGAACCAGGGTCCGCCGGGCCGCTGTCGGCGGCGCGGAGTTCGGCGAGCATCCGGTCCCGGTCGGCGCTGGGAACGAACTGCCGCTGGATGGTCGGCTCCCAGTAGTCCCGACCGAGGGTGTGGCTGGACCTCATCATGATCTGCGCAGCGGCGACCAGCGCCCCCTCAGGCGTGTGCGCGAAACCAGAAGCCGTGGTGCCAGTGACCTGCTTCGGACCGGCGGTGGCACTGACCGGCACCGCCACGGGACCGACCAGCTCCCACCGGACGCCGGCCGGTGCGGTGGTCGGCACAGCGGTCGGCAGCGCCTGCGGGGCGCTGCTGTCAGCCGGCGTCGGGTTCGTCGGCGGCGTACCGCCGCCGACGTTGTCGCCGTCATCTCCTCGGGGGAGCACGGCGATCAGTAGCCCGGCGATGATGACCACCAGGACCAGCGCGGCGGAGGCGATGAAGCCCGGCCGGGTCCAGGGGGGTCGGTCAGCGAAGTCCTGGGTGGCAGACGAGCGCGGCACGGTTTTCCTCCTAGATCAGCGCGGAGACCACCGCGGACGCGCTTCCGATGAGCATGCAGGCGGCGAACACCCAGCCGAGTTGGGAGATGTTGGTGTCGTCGCCACGGCGGTGCGCCAGGGCCATCTTCGCCGCGGTGTAGAGCACTCCGCCGACGCAGGCGGCGGTGGCCAGGTAGGCGATCCATTGCAGGATCGTGAGGACCTTGCTCGCCACACCGGGGGGCGCGACCCCGCCTCCCGGGTTCGGCACACCCGGTGCGCCACTCGGGCCCGGTGCCGCCGCCAGGACGTGGTGCAGCTGGTCGACGTAGTCGATCAGGGTCATTGCTTTCTCTCCCAGGTCGCTTGTGCCTTCTGCCAGATCGCGGTCCGCAGCGCGTCGACGTCTGGCGCGGCTCCGACATCGCGCGGGTCGTCGGCGGCGAGCAGCGCGTCGACCCAGCCCACCCGCCACACGTGAGGCACCCAGCCGGCGAGCAGTTGCAGCCGCTCGGTGGCGATACGCGGCGGTCGCCGGGGTGAGGCGGCGACCGCGACCACGCCGAGGACCTTCATCAGGCTGGACATGCCCGGGCGGCGCCACTGCTCGACCGCGCCGGTCGCTGCCCAGGTGCCGGACGCGGACGCCCGGCAGACCAGCACGACGTGGGTCGGGGGCATCTCCGGGGTCACCATCGGCCAGCCCCGGCCGCCGAAGTCCAGGCCGAAACCGACCAGCCGAGCGAGAGTGCTCGTTCCGGCCCCGCCGTGGCAACCAACCCACCACACCGGTGGCCAGGGCTGGAGATTCTGCGGAATCATCGCGAACGGCAGCGGCGGGGCGGGGCCGGGACGCGTGCGGGACACCGTCACTGTCGGCCCCGTCCACGCGCGCAGGAGATCGTCGTCATCCGATGCCTCCCCCGTGTTTCAAGGTCACCGACGAGTACCAGACAGTAGCACCGCGTTTCCAAAGGGATCTATGGTGATTGCTCTGCCGCGATAGGACGCGAAAGCACCACGGGGGAGGCGTCGAATGGCACGCAGAGCGCGCGTAGTCGCGCGGATCGATCGATTGAGTTGTCCGGCACGTGCCGTCTCCGGCCTTGTTCTCGCCGCAACGGTGACGGTCGGCTGCGCGCCCACCAGCCAGCCGCCGGCGCCGGAGCGGGTCGGCCCGGTCTATCCGACACAGAGCGGCGACGACGTACCGCCGACGCCGGCGGGAGAGCGGCCGGGCCGGGATGACCACGATGACCGGCCGTCCGCAGCCCCGCCGGCAGCGGAGGCGGCACCTGTCGCGGCGGCGTTCGCGGCGGCGTGGGTGCGTCGTGACCTGCCGGCGGACACGTGGTGGCGAGCAGTCACGGCGACCTGTGACGAGGGGTTCGCTCGCGCGCTGCGGACCGTCGATCCGGCGCAGGTGCCGGCCGCGCGGGTGACGGGCCGGCCGGTGGCGACGCAGCCGCCGAAGGACGGTGTGGCGGTGTATGAGGTGGCCACCGACGCGGGGACGCTGACCGTCCGGCTCGCCGGCGTCGGCGGGCGGTGGGTGGTGACCGGCAACGACTTCGTCCGGTCGGTGAGCCGATGAACCAACGGCCGTTCGTGTTGGGTGCGGCGGTGCTGGCGGTGGTCGTGTTGGTGTGCGGCGGCATGGTGGGTTTGCCGCTGCTGCTGTTCGGTCAGGCGGAGGCGGAAGCGGCGGCGTGCGAGGTGCCGTCTGCGCCCGGGGCGTCACCGGTGCCCGGCGTCGGTAAGTGGGGCAGCGTCGAGACGACGAACGCCGCCACGATCGTCGCGGTCGGACGGCAGCGTGAGGTGCCGCCGCGCGGGTACGTCATCGCGTTGGCGACCGCCATGCAGGAGTCCAAGCTGCTCAACCTGGCCAACGCCCGCGTGCCCGAGTCGCTGGCCCTGCCGCACGAGGGCGTGGGCCGTGACCACGACTCGGTGGGGTTGTTCCAGCAGCGTCCCGGGTGGGGCAGCATCCGTGAGCGGATGACGCCCACCTACGCGGCGGCGAAGTTCTACGAAGCCCTGGCGCGGGTCGACGGCTGGCAGCGCATGCGGCTGACCGACGCGGCGCAGGCGGTGCAGCGCTCCAGCTTCCCGGAGGAGTACCAGAAGTGGGAGGGCGACGCCGAGCAGCTCGCCGCGCGGGTGCTCGGCCTGCCGAGCATCGACGACATCGGCGGTGGCGCGCCGACCGCGCCGTGCGGGATCGACGACCTGGGGCCGGTTCCCGTCGGTCCAGGCGGCTGGGTGCAGCCGGTCCGCGCCGCGATCGTCAGCCCGTTCGGTCCGCGCGGCGGCCGACTGCACGCCGGCGTGGACATGTCGACCACCGACGTGCGAGGTGACCCGATCCGGGCGGCGGCGACCGGAGTGGTGGAGCAGGTCACGTGCGACTGGTACGCCACGTGCGACCGGGACGGGCACACCCGATCCCGGGGCTGCGGCTGGTACGTCGACATCCGGCACGCGGGCAACATCGTCACCCGCTACTGCCACATGATTCAGCGACCCGAGGTGTCGATCGGGCAAGACGTCGTCGCCGGCCAGGTCATCGGGTTCGTCGGCAATAGCGGTGGCAGCTCCGGCCCACACCTGCACTTCGAGGTGCACGTGAACGTCCCGCCCGGTCGCTACAAGGCCAACAGCCGCAACGCGGTCGACCCGGTGGCGTTCATGCGCCGGCAAGGCGCTCCGTTGGGGGTGAGCACGTGAGCGCCGTCAGCACGATGGCCTCCCCTGACATGGGGGAGGCCATCACCCGGTCCTCGCGCGGGTCGCGTCTACTCCTGCGTGCCGGTGTCGACACCGACGTCGACGGGTTCGTCCGGCTGGTGGGCAGCCGGCGGCGTCGGCGGCGTCGACCGGGACGAGCGGCGGCGCTTGCTCGACTCAAGTTCCGGCGCGTCCAGCCCGAGCCGAGCCAGGTCCGCCGCGGTCCAGCCGCCCTGCAGCGCCGCCTGGTACCGCTCGGCGTAGCGGGTGGAGGCTTGGCGCAGGGCCTCCGCGAGCTGGTCACGCTCATGCCGCGCCGTGGCGGCCTCACCGACCAGGTTGGTGCGTTCGCGCAGCAACTGCAGCGCCGCTTTTTCGGTCTCGGCGCGGACGGCCTTGACGGACTGTTCGGCCATGGAGTCCTCCCCAGGGGTACACCGGTCTGGTGGCTGTGGACGCCGAGCCTAGCGGTCAAGATCGATCATCGTGGGCCCGCCCGTGCTGCCGTCCTGGTCGCCGCGTCGTCGACGGGCACTGGTGACCAGCCGTGCCTGGTCGTCACGACGTGGTGTCGTGGTGCGGGCCGTCAGGTGCGCTCGGTTCTATGCCGGCAGCGCCGCTGGCCCGCGCAGGCGCAAGCCATCGGCGCTGCCGGAGCAAGTTGGAGTAAAAGTCTGACTTTTGGTCAGACGGGCCGCACGGCGGCCGGGCAGATCAGGGCGGCGTCGGCCCGCCAGGAGGGTGGTCGACGTGACTGAGTCGCCGCAGGTCGGTGTGGTCCGTTTCGGTGCCAGCGAGCGCCGGCGGCGTGCCCATAACGACGATGATCCGCGCGTGCATCGGGTGACCGTGCGGTTGTCCGAGGCGGAGCTGGCGGCGGTCGAGGCGAACGCGGCGGCGGCCCGGATGGCCACCTCGGCGTACTTGGCGGAGGCCGGTTCGGCACCGCTCGTGCCCGCCCCGGCCGGGCCGGCCGGGGATGGTGAGACGGGACCGCTGTTGGTCGAGTTGATGGGGGTGCACCGGCAGGTGCGGGGCGCGGCCACCAACCTCAACCAGGCGGTGACGCGGTTGCACTCCACCGGGGAACCGGCTGGGGACCTGGCCGCCGCGGCGGCGTACCTGGCGCGGATCGCGGCCCGCGTCGACGAGCTGGTGACCGCGATTGCCGCCGCCCAGACCGGCCGGCGCTGATGATCCCGAAGGTTACCTACGGCGCCCGGGTCCGGGGCCTGTTGGAATACCTGTGGGGCCCGGGGAAAGTTGAGGAGCACGTCAATCCGCACCTGGTCGCCGGATACGACGACGTGGCCCTGCTCGCCCCGGAGCGGCACGAGCGCGACGGCGAGCGGTGGTCCCTGGACGAGCTAGCGGCGCGGTTGGACGCGCCGCAGATCGCTGCCGGTGAGCGCGGGGTGAAGCAGTACGTGTGGCAGTGCTCGCTGAGTCTGCCGGCCCAGGAGGGGCAGCTCGACGACGCGACGTGGGGTCGCATCGCGGCCCGCTTCGTGCAGGAGATGGGCTTCACCGGCAGCCCTGATCGGGCCGGGTGTCGGTGGATCGCGGTGCGGCACGGGCTGTCGGCGAAGGGCAACGACCACGTGCACCTGGTCGTCACCCTCGCCACGGAGGACGGGGCGCCGGTGTGGCTGCGGCAGGACAAGCGGCGCAGCCAGCAGGTTGCCGACCTCCTGGAGGACGAGTTCGGGCTGGGCAAGTGGACACCCGGTCGGGCCGGTGCGATTCGGCGTCCGGAGCTGACCCGGCCCGAGGTCGAGCGGGCCCGGCGCGTCGACCAGGCGCCGGACCGGGAGCTGCTGCGCCGCCAGGTCCGGGCCGCGCTCGCGGGTGCCGGCAGCGAAGCCGAGTGGGTCGCGCGGATGCGGGGCGCGGGGCTGCTGGTCGCCCCGCGGACCTCGGCGAAGGACCCGAACCAGGTGGTCGGGTACGCCGTGGCGCTACGACCGGCCGGTGCCGGAGCGCCGCGCTGGTATGCCGGGGGCAGCGTGGACGGCGACCTGAGCCTGACCCAGATTCGTAAGCGGTGGCCCGACGCGCCGCCGGCGTTGGCTGGGCAGTGGAAGGTGGCGGATTCCGCAGAATCGACCGCGCTGCGTGGTGAGGATCGGATGGCGGTGTGGCGGTCGTCGGCCGCCGCCCTGGAGGCGATCAGCGGCCGGCTGGCCGGCGTCGCGCCGGGCTCGCCGCAGTGGCCGGTGGTGGCCCGCGCCAGCGCCGACCTGATGGCCCGGGTCGCGGCGGCCACCGAGCCGTCCGGACGGGGCCCGGTGACGCGGGCGGCTGACGCACTGGCCCGCGCGGCGGCACCACCGCGTCGCGCACCGGCTCCGGCGGCGTCAACGATCGCCGCCGAGCTGGGCCGGGTTGCCGACGCGCTGATGGTCACCGGACCCGCCCGCGACGGCGGTGAGGCGGCGGTACTGCTCGCCGTGGTCGTGCAGGCGGCCCGGCTGGTGGTGGCGCTGGCCGAGCTACGCGCGGCCGAGCAGCAGGCACACGCGGCAGGCGCGGCGGCCAGGGCAGCGGCGCACCTGATGCCGCTGCTCGCCCAGGGCGCGGTGCACGTCGAGCGGGATGTCCCGGGCCCGCGCGTGGGGCGGAACGAGCCGGACGCGGCACGGGCACGGGCCCGCGTCGACCCGGCGGCCGATCAGCAGACGCAGCGATGAGAGACGGGGAGAGGTAGTGGCCGACAACGAGATGGCCGAGATCCACCAGCGGGCCACGGCGGCGATGACCGCCGCGATCCAGGCCGCCGGCCAACTGGCCCAGGTGCTCATCGACGCCCGCATCGCGCAGCTGCGACGGGCCGAGCGGGCCAGCGAGGAGCAGGCCCGGCGGATCCGCGCGCAGGCTCGCGCGGCACAACAGGCCGACGCGGCGGTGTGGCGGCCGGCGATGCGGCCGAGGTGGTGGCGCACCGCGGGGACGGAGGACATCGCTCGGGTGTGGCGGGCCGCGTCGACGTGGCAGCACGTCGATCCCCGGGCGCAGCAGGCCCGGCAGGTGGTCGTCGACCAGCTTGCCAAGAGGGCGGGCCGGGCGGCCGAGAAGCCCGAGCCGGCGCGAGAGCCGGACGACATTGAGGTGCTGTCTGATGCCGTTGACCGGGCGGTGCGTGAGGCCACGGACGGGGTGCGGCGGCCGGCGATGTCCGCCGAGGCGGTGCGGGACAGGCAGGAGCGGATGGCCGCTGAGGTCCGCAAGGCGTGGCCGTCTGGGCAGCGGGCCGACCGGGTGCTCGGGTGCGAGGCGTGGGGTGCGTTGGCGTACACGCTGGACCAGGCGCAGCAAGCTGGCCACGACGTACAGCAATTGCTGCGCGGAGTGCCCAACTTCGTGGACCGGGCTCGGACCCCAGGGGCGTTCGCGTGCCGGGTAGTACAGGACCAACTCGACGGACGTATCGACCTCGGCACGGTACGTCCAGACCGCAGGCAGGAGACCGCCGAGAACCAGGCGGCCCACACCGATCCGGCGGAGAGCATCGCCATCAGCAGCAGTGAACCGGCAGTGACGGCCGCTCGGGCGTACCCCGTCTCGACCCGAGACGCTGTGGCGGGGACGAAGACCGGCAGCGACGCAGCCGGGCAGGCGCCTGCAGTGAAAGCTGCGGAGGCCGGCCTTGACTCGCCCAGCCGGTAGGCCCGTCGGCAACAACGGAGCGACGAACAGCGCTTAGGTTTTCAGTTTGCTGAGCGGCTCCGCCAGGGTGGTTCCGTGGCGAATGTCCGAGAGCTGATGGCTGAGTGGCGGCGCCGGAGCGGTGGGTGTTGGTGTGGGTGACGCGCGCTGCGTGGCGGCTGGAGCAGGCGGAGCGGGAGCGGGCGTGATCGCTGGTGTCCGCCCGCCTCCGGCGCTAGCGGGTAGTGGTGAGCGCGAGCTCCAGTGCCCGGTAGGTGTGGAGGCCCGTGGCGATAACGCCTTCGTGCTCGCGGGCGCGGGTGAGGAACCGCTGGAAGACCTCGGTACGGGCCGGCCCCAGGTGGGCGGTCTGATTCCACAGGTCGACGGCGATGGTCTCCATCAAGTGCGCGGTCCGGCACTCGTAGTTCTCGACCCAGGCGGTGAGCGCCGCGCTCAGGATGTCGAGGGTCAGAAACGGCGCGTGCTTGACCAAAAGTTGCCCCACCGTCTCGCCCACTCGCCAGCCACCGGCCTGCGTCAGGTAGCCCGGGATCAGCTCGGCGAAGTACCGGTCCGGGTACGCCGCGGCAACCGTCATCTGGTCCCACCAGCTGTGGGCGAGTAAGTGCGCCTCCAGCTTGGGTAGCCGCTCCCGGACCAGCGGGCTGCGCACGAGACCCAGGGGTGTGATCGCCTCAACCGCGGTCAACTGCCCCGGGGCACTGACGGGCACCTGCACGACCAGGTCCTGCAGCCGGTTGGCCAGGCCGTCGTCGACGAGGTCCCAGAAGTAGTCCGCGTTGACAAAGCGAATGAGCGCCCGCATCTGGGCCTGACCGTCGACGGTGCGGAATCTGTCGCGCTGCCCGATCACGGCTTCCCGGACCAGGGCCCGGTTGCGGGCGGCGAACGCCTCCAGCGCGGCGGCCATCCGGTCGGCGTGCTCGATCGCTGGCAGCAGGCCACCCGGGTCCAACTCAAGCAGGGCGCTCTTGGCGGCGAGCTGGATGATGCGGCGCTGGGCGGCGGCGCGGACCCGGTCGAAGAACGCTGCCTGCAGGTGCGCCGGCGTCGGGGAGAAGCTGGAATCGCAGATGTAGCTCTTGAACCCCTCCAGTGCCCGGCTGCCCTGCGTCGGTGGATGGGTGAGCAGGGCGGTGAGCGCGACGACGAGATGCCCGCGCGCCACTTCAGCGTGGGGCTCGTAGGTGCCGCCGTGCAGCCGCAGGGAGGGGTGTACGCATAGGTTGCGGTCCTCCTGGATCCGGCTGAGCTCATGGGAGTCGATCGCGTCGATCAGTTCAAAGGTCTCCGCGTTGGCGAGGAGGTCGGCCTCGATGGCCTGCATGGCTTTGACGCCTTCGCGGTTGAGCCCGTGAGCCTGAGCGTTGGTGACGGCCGTCCGGAACGGAATGGCGGTCGCGTCGCCGTCGTCGGCCAGCCCGATCACCTTCGTGATGATGTCGGCGGTGACGGCCGTCCACGTCGCGGCGATGCTGGCCCGGTACGCGCCCGCGTTGTAGCAGCGCAGTGCCTCCCCGGCCAGGCGCCGGGTCTCCGGGTTCCATACCTGATTGACCAGCGTGTCCAGGTCCGCCATCAATTGCCTCCGCCGCCTGCCCAGAAACTGAGGAAGTCATCTCACCATCTGCGGCATCCGCCGTTGCTGTCGGTATGAGGGCGGGAGTCGCGTGCGGTGACGGTGTGCCGGAATATGGCGGCATGGATGCCGCGGCGAGGCAGAAGATCGAAACGGTTAATCAGCTGCTGCTGAAGGCGGGCAATCAGCACGGGGCTCGGCTGTTGTCACTGGTGGACGAGGTGGAGATCGGCACGGGGGAGCCCTGGAATCCCACTTCAGTCGTGCTGCGTGTTCGTCCGTTGTTCCTGGGGCTGTTCCGTCCTGCTGACCTCGACGCGATCGCGGCGGGGTTCAGCCAGCTGAAGGTCTTCGGACGGCAGAACGACGAGCACCGGGTCACGGTCGCGCCGGCGCTGGCGGATCCGTTCGCGCCGACGGGTCTGGGCAGCGGGACGGAGACCATGCAGCTGTGCGACGCGATCGCCGAGGCCCTACACCCGGTGAGCGCGTACAAGCTGCCGGACGTCTGCCGCTCTTTCGGTCTCGCCGACGGCGACAGTGATGAGGCGATGGGCAGCAAGCGCGCCTATGTGCGCCACCGCATCAGCGACTGGTCGCTCGACCAGCTGCTGCGGCTGGGCAATGCCGTCGTCGAGAAGCACTACCTGCCGTTTCTGTGGGGCCTGCTGCAGGTGTCCGCGGGCAGCCGGACCGGCGTCATGCCGGCGTTCAAGAATTTGATCTTTGCGGCGGATGGGCCCAAGCCCGAGCTGAGGCTGGTCGACGCCGTCAGCAACACCATCGAGATCACCAGGAACGCGCAGTTCTGCCTGGTCTACGACCGTCCACTCACCGGCGATGAGTTGACGTGGGCGGATCTGGTGACGTGGTGGGCGGCCTCCCCGGCCGGACAGGGCGCCTCCGGGCAGGAGGCTGCCCGGCAGTTGTGGCGTCGGCTGTGGCGCTCCCTGGACCGCGACAGGGACCCCGAGGCGGACCCCGGTCCTGAGCGGCAAATGTTTCCGGGTCTACGGGGACGTACTCGCCAAGTACGGCGACCATCTCCCGGCGCTGATTCCCCAGGTCTACCTGCACTATGACCCGTACACCCGCAGCCAGCAGCGGGCGGCGGGGCCGTTGCCCCGGCAGCGGATGGACTTCCTGATGCTGATGCGCGGGCGCCGGCGCCTGGTCCTGGAATGTGACGGCAAGCAGCACTACGCCGATAGCCGCGGGCAGGCCAGTCCTCGTCTCTACGCCCAGATGGTCGCCGCCGACCGGGAACTGCACCTGGCCGGGTACGAGATCGTGCGCTTCGGCGGTGCCGAGTTCCAGTCGGCGAAGCAGGCCGGCACGATGCTGCACCGGTACTTCGTCCGGCTGCTCGCCGCCCACGGTTACCTGGCCGACAGCGAGGCCTGATCCCGCACCGCGCTGACGGCGAACCTAGTGCGCCTGTTTCGATCTCCCAGATCCCTCGCATGGCGACCGGGGGTTGATCGGTGGCAAGCCGACCCGGACCGCAGCGCCGGCCACGGCGCGAGGACCGGAAGCGGCGCGGCAGCACCTTCTCTGACCGTGCCCACTGTCCTACCGGGCAGACTCGGGTTCAGCCGCCGGCGCGGATCCGTACGTCACCGACGCTGGGGGCCGTGTCGACGCTGGTGTGGGCACGGCGGTGGTGGCGGACGGGAACGCGGTGGCCGCGACCGCCGCGGCGTCGGCGGGCCGCGACTCGGACACGGTGCCCTGCTCGACGCGCGGCAGCGGAGTGAGTTTGCTCCACACGAGTTGGGCCATGCCGCCACGGAACGCCTCGTTGCCGTGGAGTTCGCTGAGGCGCTCGACGTCAGCGGGGTCGTCGAGCTGGCCGATAGCCGTGGTCATTGCGGTGGTGAAGGCGGTGGCGAAGGCCGCTTCGTCGCCGGATCGGGCGGCGGCCTGGACGTGGTCGACGCGCACGGCCTGCCTGGTGCAGGCGTCGAGCAGGGCCCGGTCCGCCTGAGTGGTGGCCGCGACGATGGCGGCCGGCGTCATCGGGCTCACCGCCTGCGGTTGGTCCGGCTCGACGCCACGCTGCGGCGGCGCGGTTGGCGCCGGTGGTGGGGCGGCGCGGACGACCTGGTGCACGGCCTGCCCGGCGGCGCTGTAGAGGGCGTGGCGCCAGTCCGGCTCGTCGCACCGGAGCATCACCGCCACGGCCATCTCCGTGTTGCCCGGATCGGCCAGTGCGTGGCTGAGCACGGTGTCGAACGTGGCGGCGAAGATGGGCAGATCGGTGGTGCGGGCGGCCTCCTGGACGGCCCTGTCGCCGGCGACGTTTTGCACCCGGCGTTCGAGCCAGCTCTGTTCGTCGGGGGTCAGGCCCTCGCGCACGCTGGCCGGCATCCAGTCGGTGACGGTGACCGGCACCGTAGGCGGCGCGCTCGGTGTGGGTGGTGGTGGGGCGGCCATCAGGTCGATGACGGCGTTGATGGCGCGTAGCCGGCGGCGGGTGTCCAGCAGTTCGGCGCGGCGGGGAAAGGGCTGGTCGAGTTGCTCGACGGCCCGGTCGATCTCTTCCTGTTGCTGAGCGATGCGCGCCTGCACGGTGGCCCGGGTGCTGTCGAGGTCGGTGAGTTGGTTCTCCAGCCGGCGCACCAGGCCGGTGGGGTCGCCCTCGACGGCGGCGGTGAGGCTGATGGTGGTGGAGGAGTCGGGGATTCCGTGGAATTTCAGCGCGACGAGCAGGCCGTCGCGGCCGGTCCAGAACACCGCGTCGACGCGGAAGCCGCCGAGCTCGGCCACGCCGTCGGCTTCGCGCTGGTCGGTGGAGGCGAGGCCCTGGGCGTGGGCGGTCAGGGCGTGTTGCAGGGCGCGGCCGGCCTCGGCGCGTTTGGTGAACCGGTGCCCGGCGACGGTGACGCTGAACTTGTCGCCGCGGGTGTCCTGGCGGCGGCTGATCGCGTCGTCGAGGACGTCGACGCGGCGGGTGTCCTTGACGATCCACGCCTTGAGGTCGCCGATCTGCCGGCGCAACGCCGCTTGGGTGTTGTGGTGGGCACGGTCGGCGCGGTCCAGGCGGGTGAGGTCTTGGGTGACCTGCTCGCGGTCCATCAGCAGCGGGTTGCCGGTGGCGATGGCCTTGATCTGGTGCGCCTGCAACGTCTCGTCACTGACGTCCTCGATCTCGCGGGCGGAGGTGCCGCGCATGAGCTGGTCGATGAAGGTGCCCTTGCGGGCCACGGTCTGCCAGGAGAAGGCGTCGAAGCTGCCGGCGACGACGTAGCGGTAGATGCTGACCTCGGCGTTCTGGTTGCCCTGGCGCAGGATGCGGCCCTCGCGCTGGGTCACGTCGGCGGGCCGCCACGGGCAGTCGAGGTGGTGCAGCGCGACCGCGCGGGCCTGGACGTTGGTGCCGACGCCCATCTTGGCGGTGGAGCCGATGAGCACGGCGACGTCGCCGGAGCGGCAGGCGTTGAATAGGCTGGCCTTCTTGGCGTCGGTGTCGGCCTCGTGGATGTAGCGGATCTTCTCCCGGGGCATCCCCCGCTCGACGAGCAGGTCGGCGAGGGCGTCGTAGACGTTCCACTTCTCCGGGTTGGGTGTGGACTGGTCGCAGAAGACGATCTGCAGGGCGCCCGGGGTGGGGTGCGGCACCGGCGTGGCGGCGTCGGGGTTGAGCAGGTAGACGGTGTCGCGGGTGTCGCGCCAGATCGCCGCGATCCGGTCGGCGGCGGCGTCGATCTTGCCGGGGCTGTTCTGCTCGCCGCCGATCAGGCGCATGTCCAGGGAGGCGGCGCGGGCCTCCCCGGAGACCTTGAGCATGTTGTCCTGCTCCGGCTCAACGCGGCGGTTGCGGATGTCGTCGACGCGCTCGTCGAGGCTGGAGATGAACTCCTCCAGCTCCGGTGACGGGTCGAGCGTGACGATGTGCGGGGCGCGTTCGCCGTCGTCGCGGCGGGTCAGCAGCGGCGTGGGCAGCGCCAGGTCCTCGGGCGTGCGGACGTCGCCGTAGGTGCGCATCATCAGCGACAGCTCAGGCACGTTGGTGTACTTGGCCAACCGGGCGCGCATCTGGAAGCCCTGCCCGGTCGGCGACACCTCGATCGCGGTGACGACCTTGGCGAAGGTGGCCGCCCAGGTGTCGAAGTCGGTGGTGCCGGTGGCCGCCAGCAGGTCCGGACGGAGTTGGCGGGTCACCACGTACAGCTCCCGCACGCTGTTGGCGATCGGGGTGGCGGTGGCGCCACACACCACGCGAAGGCCCTGCTTGCGGCGCAGGTAGCTCAGCTTCATGCGGAAGTCGACCGCCCGGTCGGAGCCGTCGTGGCCGGCGTCGGGGATGGAGCTGTTGATGGTGTCGTTCTTCAGTTCGTGCAGCTCGTCGCGGTAGATGAAGTCGATGCCGGTCTGCTCGAACGTGACACCCGGATCTCGGGCCTTGTCCAGCTTCTCCTTGATCCGTTCCTCTTTGCGGGCCAGGGTGTTCTGGAGCCGCTTGACGGTGCTGTTGCGCTTGGGGCTCTCGCCGTTGGCGATGGCCTGTTCACCGGCGCGGACGATCTTGTCGCGCAGTTCGGCCAGCTCTTCGTCGAGGAAGGCGCGCTGCTCGTCCGGGGACAGCGACAGCCGCTCGAAGAAGCTCGCGGCCATGATGATGGCGTCCCAGTCACCGGTGGCGCAGCGGGCGACGAAGCGGCGGCGCCGCTCGGTGCTCATGTCGTCGCGCCCGGCGGCCAGCAGCCGGGCCCGGGGGTAGATCTGTAGGAACTCGCGGGTGAACTGCTCCAGCATGTGGTTGGGCACCACGATCGCCGGTTTGTTGACCAGGCCGAGGCGGCGCTGCTCCATCGCGGAGATGGCCATTACGGCGGTCTTGCCGGCGCCGACGGCGTGGAACAGGCCGACCGCCGGTTCGGCGACGATGCGGGCCACCGCCTCCACCTGGTGCGGTCGGGGCACGAAGCCCACCGCGATGCCTGGCAGGGACCGGGTCACTCCGACGTAGGAGCGCGGCACGGTGGCGTTGAACATCTCGTTGTAGCGGGTGGCGACCTCGGCGGCCCGGTCCGGGTCCTCCCACACCCACGCGCCGAAGCGTTCCTCCAGCTCGATCGCCTTGGCCTGCGCCGCAGCGGTGGCCTCCACGTCGAGGGCCCGCTTGCCCTCCTCCACCTCCACGAACACCCGGATCGGAGTCTTGGTCAGCAGCCGCTGCGCCAGGTCCGGCGCGGCCATGCCCGACGTGCCCCACGTCGAGCGGGCCAGCACACCGGCGCGCGAGCCGCGGACCCGCCAGTCGGAGCCGCCCACGTGCTCCACCCGCAGCCCCGGGTCACGCAGCGTTTCCCGGAGGAACTGCTCGACGACGGCGGCGGACAGGAACGGCGCACCGAACGCAGCGTCGATCTCGCCCGGCCCGAGGTCGCGGGGCACGACACGGTGCAGCGCCCGCACGTTGGCCTCGAAACGCGGGTCGGCCTCGGCGGCGGCCTGGGCGGCGCGCAGCTTGACGCGCACGTTGCCCGACAGGTACTCCGGGGCCTCCACAAGCCGACCCGTGTCGGGTTCGTCGTAGACCAGCTCGCCGAGCGCGGCGCGGGCCTCCGGCTCGCTGACACCCAGCAGCCGGGCTACCTCCGACAGCCGCACCTCGCCGTGAGTGTCGACGCAGATCGCCAGGGCGTCCTGTGGGGTGTCGGCGCCGAGCTGCGGTGCCCTGGGCAGGATGACGCGCCGGGCGAAGATGTCGGCCTTAGTGGCGCGCTGGGACGCTTCGTCGAAGTGTTCGAGGGCCAACACGGTGGCCGCGTGCGGGTCGGTCTGCCGGAACTTGCCCATCGGCGGGTTGATCCGGGCCATCTTCGGCTCGCCGGTCTCCGGGTCCGTGCGGCCGGTCGGACGCCGGGTGTACCGGTTGAGCGGCCCGTAGACGGCCACGTAGGCGTCGTAGCGGTCGTTGAGCTGCGCGCGCAGCGCCGCCGGCGTGCCCTCGGCGGCCGGGCCGCCGTGCTCGTCACCGTCGTCGAGGGTGGCCGCCTCAGCGGACAGCAGGGCGGTCACGGTGTCACGCAGCCCGAGCAGCGCCCGCAGCTCGTCGGCCTGCGTGGCGGGCACCTCGTGGGGCACGACCTGACCGTCGGCGACCGTGGTGAAGGTGCCGTCGTCCAGGGCCTCGATGTGGCCCTCGGCGCGGTCGGTCGGCGCGAGCACCGCCAGGGGTTCGGCAGGCCGGTCGGCGTCGTCGCGGGGCGTCATGGCCAGCCCGTCGCGGCGAGCCTCGTCGACGACGTCGCGCAGTACCCGCGCCAGGTCCTCGGCCGTGTCGCCGCCCGCGCGCACGATCAGCTCGCCGTCGCGGTTCATGCCCCGCCCCAGCACCATCTCCCCGAGCACCCGCTCCGGCCGGTCGAGGAAGTAGCCGTTGACGTGCTCGGGCTGCTCGGCGTCCGTGTCGAGGTCCAGGGGGCGGGTCTGCTCCCAGGTCATCGCAGCAGGCTCACGGTCCGGCTCGCGGCGCCGCAGGATCAGCAGGTCGGTGATGGCCTGCGTGCCGGCGGTGGCCTGGTGCGCGCCCGAGGGCAGACGCACCGCGGCGACCAGGTCGGCCAGCGCGGCCATCTCCCGCCGGGCCGCCGGGTGCCGGGCGTCCATCGTGAAACGGGAGGTCAACACCGCGACCAGCCCACCAGGCCGGGTCAAATGCAGGCTCTTGATGATGAAGTGGTTGTGCAGCGAGTGCCGGCCCGGGTTGTGCCGTCGGTCGACCAGGGGCAGCCGCGCGAACGGCACATTGCCCACCGCCAGGTCGAACGCCCCGGACGGGGCCCGGGTCTCGGCGAAGCTCTCGGTGCGGATCTCCGCGTGCGGGTACAAGGCGGCGGCGATACCGGCGGTCACCGGGTCCAGCTCCACGCCAACCATCCGCGCTGTGGCCGGGGCCAGGCCGATGAAGTTGCCGGACCCGCAGCCCGGCTCCAGCACCGCGCCGCCGTCGAAGCCCAACTTCCGCACCGCGTCCCAGATCGCCTGCACGTAGGCGACATCGGTGTAGTGCGCGTTGAGGACGGTGCGTTCCGCCGCGGCGTACTCCGCCGGCGACAGCAGCTCCCGCAACTCGGCTCGCTGCTCGGCGAAACGGGCGTAGTTGGGGTGGTTGGTGCGGGCCTCGAACACCCCCGCCACCGCACCCCACCCGGACCAGCGGGCCAGCACAGCTTGCTCCTGGGTGGTCGCCGACCGCCCGGCGGACTGCACCTCCCGCAGGGTTCGCAGGGCGGCCAGGTTCGCTCGGAGCTTGGCCATCTCGCCGGCGGGCGCCAGGTCCTGCTGGCCGCTCGGCCGGAACGATTCCGTGTCATCAACCGCCGCGGCGGCGGGCGCCTGGTCGACGGCGGCGGCCGGCCCGATGTCGTCGGGCCCGGCCGCGCCGACGTCGTCGACCGGACCGGCTACCGGGCCGGCGTCACCGGGTCGTCGTTCTGGTCGTCCTCTTCCTCCGCGACCCGCTGCCACCACGGGTCGTTCGGGTCCTCCACCAGCGGAGTCCACGTCGGGCTCGCCGACGTCGTCGACGTGTTCGGCGTCTCGCTCGGCGGACCGTCCGTCGCCGGGTCGATCAGGATCAGCTCGGGCAGGATCTCCTCCTCCGCCGTGCGCTGCGCCGCGTTCAGCCGGCCCAGCTTGCCGAGGTAGCCCTCGTCCGGCAGGTCCGGACCGGCCAGCTCCCGGGCCCGCTGCTCGATCTGCTCCGCCGCCTGCTCCCCCAAAGTCGAGAAGAAGCTGTTCGGGTCCTCGATGGTCGCGTACCGCTGGGGCAGGTACGTCTGCCAGTGCTTCTGGGCCTGCGCCCCGTACCGGTTCATCCCGCGTCTCCCTCTCTGCTCGCTGCTGCTCCGGTGCTGATGTGGGCGGCTGGTCACCAGCAGCGGATGGAGGGCCGTTCGTGGCGGCGGCGCCGCTGAGCATCACCGGTGCCGGCGCGTCGACGGCGGTGTCCAGAGTCGTGGTCGCAGGTGCCGGTGGCGTGGGCATGACGGGCACACCCAACCGTTCAGCGGCGTACGAGGCCCACCGGTTGACGAGTTCGGCGGGCTGCCCGTCGAGCATGGCGCGGATGGAATCAGCGGCCACCGCCCGACCCGCCCTCGTGACGAACCCCCGCACGGCCCGGGCGACCCGGCTGGTGACCGCAGCCTCTACCAGCGGGAAGGCCTCCACCACGGCGTTGACGCCGGGGAACGCGTACCCGAGCGGCCCTGGCCTGCTCGGGTGCCGGGCCACGGCAGGGGCGAGCAGTTGGTAGGCCCGTTCGGCCTGCCGGTCGTGCTCGCTTTCGAGGACTACGGTGACGCCGGCCGCCGTGTCGGCGTGCGCGGTGAGCGCGGCGACCTGCGAGCCGGTCAGCGAGGGCCCGGCGGGCGCCACCACCAACGGCGCGTCCTCACCCAGCTCGCCGGCGCGCTCGGCCAAGGCGATGGCCTCCAGCGCGCTGCGGGCCACGACGGCCCGGCCGTCCCGCTCGGGCTGCTCCGCCAGGCCGATGAGGCAGTCCGCCGGCCGGTAGACCGCCGTGGTGGGGCTGTGCAGCACCGGGGCCGCGTCGGTCGCCGCACCGGGCGGGGCGTAGCCGACCCACCCGACGACCGGTGCCCCGGCAGCACGGTGGTCGCGCACCCCGACCATCACCCGGTTGCGGAACCGGTCGACCAACTGCCCGCCGCGGCTGGTCGCGGCCAGGCCACTGGCCACGATCTCGGCGTCGGAGAACCCGCGCCGCCGCAGCTCGTTGACGACCGTCGCCGGCCGGTCCGGGGCGTATCCCACCGTCCATCGCCCGTCAGTTGGCACGCCCTGTGCCGTCAGCCACCGCGATGGCCCTGGCGCGTCGTCGAGCTGCTGGCGGTAGACCTCCACCGCGATGGCCTGGGCAGCAAGCAACCGCTGCCGAACAGCCTGGTCCACGGGCGGCACCGGGGCCGGGCCGGCTACCTGCGCCGCCAGGGACTCCGCCCGACTCGCCAGGTCATCGGCCCGGTCCACCGACGCGACGATCCGCTCGACCGTCGTGTCACGAGGCTCAGCCATCACCGGTCCTGGCCCGCGCCACCACCATCCGGCAGCAGCCCCGCCGCACGCAGTGCCTCGAACACCCGCTGGTGATCGCCCAGCACCCGCACGATCGCGTCAATCTGGTCCTGCAACCCGGTCAACGCCGCGTCGACGTCCCGCTCTGGCGTGGCCTGGCTGTGCGGCTCGCTCACGATTCCCCCGCATGATCGTCCGAGCACATCAAGGTAGCCGGCCGGCGCATACGCCGCACCCCCGTTGCCGCGCCGCCGGTGGGCGCACCGGGGCAGCGCCCGCGCGTCGGTTGCGGGTCAGTTCCCGCCGGTAGACCGGCGGTAGAACGACGCCTCCGGCGGGGCCTCTCTCGGAGATGCCCGGGGGCGACCGTCGGTGCCAGGTGGGTGAGTGGTCACCCAGGGGTGGGATCCCCTCGCGCCAGCCGCCCAGAGGGCTACCAGACCGTCCCCGGGACGACCAGGCCAAGCCGCTTCGCGGTCGGCTACGCCGAGCCTGGCCGCCCCGGAGCCGGCCCGGTCGATCGGAGATCGGCCGACACGAGGAGATCCCACCCCACCCCCGGCACCGTGCGCGGGCAAGCCCGCAAACCCGTCCACAAGGGCCTACGCCGACCCCTGCGCCGCGTCGTAACGGTCGAGCACGTACTTGACGCTGGTCTTGGCCCACTTCCCCTTCCCCGACGGCGCAGAGCGCCTGCTCCACCACCGGCACGCGATGGCCTCCTGGCCCCGGTGGCCAAGCCAATTGTGTTGCGTGCCATGCGCCGAGTTTCGAAACGACGCTCGGAGACTTCAGACACGAGAACTTAGTCACCGGACGGTGCGCCGCACGACCGTCCTGACCGGGGGAAACGCCACAGTGGCCACTCTGCCTTGCACGACTGGCGATACTTGCGGTCCGTACGGAGGCTGCGGGGCAGTAGAGTAACCCTCCGACGTGAGCTTCTCCATGACCGCGGGCGTGTGACACGGGACCGTTCCCTGGGATCCCGGGCGCGAACCCGTTGCTCGGGGGATTGGAGGCCCTCATGTCGAACCGTTCAACCCGGCGGGTTCACCGGCACGTGTGCCGGTGTCTCCGCCCCACGTACAGCTCCGCCCCATGGTGGAGATGGCGGAGGATCAGCAAGTGGATCATTCCTGCGATGCAGGTGGCGGTCCAGGCGCTGCACCTCTACAAGACGTGGAAAGGGTTGTAGCCCTGCCTGATGGCAGGGCTACGTGACCGGTCGAGAAGGCGCTCCGCTCCGAAGGTTCGCGGCCAGAGGGCGGGGCGTTCTTCCGTGTTGCGACTTACTTTTGCAGCGTGTCGCAGCCTCCGCAGTCTGTCATAAACGGGGGATATCCGAGTAGGGAACCTGGACACCTTCTTCTGCGCCGCTGTGCTACGGGATGAGGTTCCCGCCGTTGCGGCGAAAGAACCAGGCACTCTGAGGTGCGACTTTGACCCGGTGTAACCATGGGGTCATGCCCCTCGTGCGTTCTCTGACACACCAGCGGGTGCGAGCAGCAACCCAGACAGCACGACTAGGACGAACCCGGCTTAACGGCTTCGTGCACACTTTTTCCTAGGATGGGGCAGGCGTAGTGGGTGACGCTGGCCGCCGTGCGGCGTACGCCCACCCACGAGGAGGACGCCTTCGCCGGCAACTGGAACCTGAGGTCGTACGCCATCTGCGCGACCCGCTAGCCCGCCGGCACGGTGGAACCAGGTGGGCCGTCCCGGCCGTCGGGGCGGCCCACCCGCTGTCCGCGTATGGGCGGGCGCGGCGCAGACCCGGCGCGGGCGCCCGGGGCCGAGGGCCACCTAGCCGACCAGCAGAAACGTCGGCGCGGCGACCAACACGCCGGCCACCGTGCCGGCGAGCACCTGGGCGATGGAGTGGTCGCCCAGCCGCACCCGGGACCAGCCGATCACCGCGACGGCGGCGGGCCGGGGAGACCGGGTTGCCCAGCGCCACCGGAGGGGCAGGAATGTCGGCGTAGCTGGGCGGTCAGCAGCCGATCCAGCGCACCGGCCGTAGCCTGTCCGTGCTCAGGTAGCCGACGACCGTGCCGTTGTCGGCGATCTCCATGCCCCAGACGCTCACCGTGCCCGGCACGGCGCCGGGCAGCGGGACCAGGCGGTCGCCGTGGTCGACCGCCTTGACTCCGAGCACGATGCCGCGGGCGTTGATGTCCCGTACGGTCGACAGCCCCGGATTCGTCGGCACGTCGATCCCACTGCGCAGGTCCCAGCGGGTCGGCGTGTAGCCCTCGCCGTCAGGGCCGGGGCCGACGCCGCCGACGGCCCAGTCACCCGCGGCGGCCGTCACCCAGGAGTATTCGCCGGTCGGCCTGGTGAGCCGGTCGATCCGTCCGTCAGTCCGGCGCACCCACGCGAGGGCCGGCGGGGAACCGCCCGAGCCCCCGGCGTTGCCGACGACGGTGCCGTCGTCGAGAATCTCCATCGGGATGGCATCCCGCGGGGCGTCGATCACCTCGACTGTGCCGGGGCGGTCGGCCGGCCAGAGCAGTGGCAGCATCGTCTCGGTCGCCTCGACCGCGCCGCGGCCGACGATGTCGCCGCGGGCGTTGATCCCCTCCGCCCAGGCGCCGGAGACGGACGCCGGGACCAGCAGCTCTTCGAGCCGGCCGTCCCGGTAGCGCCACGGGCGGTAACTGCCGCCGACGAAGATGCTGCCGATCACGACACCGTTCCGGTTGACCCCGCTGACCTGCTCGCCGGCGTCGGTAGGGACCACCGAGACGCGCGGTCCGTCCCAGAGCAGCAGCAAGCTCTCCCAGACGTCGCCGGTGATCCGCACCCCGCGGCCGGCGATGAACCGGCCGGTCGGGTCGATCACCTCGGCCTCGCCGTGGGTGACGTCGGTCGGCAGCGGCAGGGGCTTCAGTGCGCAGAGCCGGGCGCCGACCGGCCTGGACGCGGCGGTGGCGACGCCGGGCGCGCCCAGCGTCGCGGTGAGGAGGCCGATGGCGAGGCCGGTGAGGGCCCGGTTCGAAGCGATCCGCGGCATGACGTGCTCCCGTCGATGCGTGGTGGATGGTGTCCCCACCGAAGCACGTCGATGCCCGTACCGGAAGTCGCCGCACCGGGGTGCCGCGCGTCGAGCCATGACCGACCCATACCCGACGGGTCCACACGCCGGGGTGCGGCTCCTGGCCGAGGCCGGTGGTGGCCGTCGGCGGGTGAAGTCGGTGTCTGCTGAGGGCAGTCAGTGACGTACGAGGCGTCGCCGGCGACGGGCGACGCTCCGACCGTCGGGGTGCCGCCGTTGTCGAGCATGGACCGGTGGCGGCTGGCCGGTCGGCGGGTCTACACCCGGCTTGGCTGGACCACGCCGCGGCCGTACTGAGCGACGTACCGCGGCAGGTGGCAGTGATGCTGCCGGCATCACCCGGATCCAGGCCATGGCTCTCCCGCCGCAGGCGCGCCAGCTATCAGCCTTGTAGGCCCGCCCGTAGTTTCCAGACCAAAAACAACTCCAGCGCTGGTCAAAGGCGGGGATGTAGATCCCGAGATCCGGGCGTTCGTACCGCCCACGACCAGGGCTGGAGTTGTTTTTTCGCTGAGAACTACGGCGAGGCCTTTATGCCGCCGCGGAGAAGTCGGCGACGACGCAGGCGACGTTGTCCGGTGCCCCTTGGGTGTGGGCGAGTTCGATCAGTCGTTGCACGGTGTGCTCGGGATCGGCCGGCGTGCTCAGTGCGGACTGCAGGGCGGGTCGGTCGACAACGGCGGACAGCCCGTCGGAGCACAACAGATACCGATCACCGGGCAGGACGGTGCGTAGCGCAAGATCGGCCTCGACCTGCTGGCCGACGCCTAGGGCGCGCACCAACAGCGCCCGCTGGGGATGCGCGGCAGCCTGGTCCCGGTCGAGCTTGCCCTGATCCACCTGGGTCTGTACCCAGGTGTGGTCCTGGGTGAGCAGGAACAGTTCGTCGCCGCGCAGCAGGTAGGCCCGGGTGTCGCCGATGTGCACCAGGGCTATCTGGGAGCCGCTGCGCAACAGCGCGGTCAGCGTCGTGGCCGGCTGGTGATCGTCGGTTGCCAGCGCCCGCACGGTGCGGTCGGCGTCGGTGACTGCACCGGCCAGCATCGTCAGCAGGTCGGCGGCCGGTACGTCGGTGAGCTCCAACGCCTTGAGAGCGTCAATCGCGGCTTTGCTGGCCGCGGCGCCGCCGGGGCCGCCCATACCATCGGCGACGGCCAGCAGTCGCTCGCCGGCGTACGCGGTGTCCTCGTTGCTGTCGCGCACGGCCCCGATGTCACACCCGGCGGCGTAGCGGATGGCAAGGGTCGGATTCGCGTGAGACATGGTGGTGCCCCCTTTTGATAGGTGGTCCACGAGGAAAGTGGCGAGCTGTGCGCGAGCTGCGGTATCGGCGGTGACCTGCTGCCAGTACGCGGTGATCGCCTCAGCCGCCGCCGCGGGCTCCAAGCCACACACCGTGCGGATCTCCGCCAGTGGCATGCCGATGCGACGTAGCTGGGCGATCAGCCGGGCCGGCGGCAACTGTTCCGGGTCGTAGAGCCGGTATCCAGACTCGGGATCCACCGCGGCCGGCGGTAAAAGCCCGACCTGGTCATACAGGCGCAACGCCTTCGGTGTCAGTCTCGCCGCCCGGGCAAACGCCCCGATGGTCAGCAGCCCCACGTCGACATCCTCCTCGTGCCGGTCACAGCGACCGGCACGCACCAGGCTGGGGCTTGCCCAAAGGTCAAGGTCAAGCGAGCAGAGCCCAACCCAACACACCATCCACGCGGAAGAGCGCCTATTCGCCACCCAGGCGCTGAAGTGCTGATCCGCCTCCTAGCCGTGTCGTAACCCCGCAGGTGACACCAAGCCGGTACTACCCAGCGTATGGTTTCGGTATGACCGCGCAGGTGAGGAAGCTGTCGATCTCCGTCCCGCCCGACGTCGCCGAGCAGTTGGAGCGCGAACCCAACGCTTCTGCGTACATCACCCAGGCCGTCCGTGACCGGATGCGCCTGGACGCCTTGGCCGCCGAGCTGGCCCACCAGGGCATTCAGGTCACCGAGCAGGGCGTCGCCGAGGTCCGTGCCCGTCGCGCCGCCGTCGAGGCCGAATGGCCGGCCGAGCGGCGCCAGGCCGTACGGGACCGGGTCCGCCAGCACCTGCTCGACGAGGCCAACGGCTCTCGCCAGCAGTCGGTCGCGTGACCGGCGACGACGAGGACCGACCGGTCCGGCTGCTGCTGGACCGGTCAGCGCTACTGGCCTACGTCGCCGGTTCCGTGCACGTCGGCGAACCGCTGCACGAGGTCATCGAGGACCGCAACCGGTTCGCCGTCACCGCCGTCACCGCGGCCGAAGCCCTGGCCGTCATCGACGACCCGAAAGACCGCGCCGCCGTGCACCGCCTGCTCGCCCTCGACGCCTGCGTCGTACTTCCCACCGACGGGCAGTCCTGGCACGAACTGAGCTACTGGCGCACCTACACCGGCCGCATCGACCTCGCCACCACCGTCATGGCCAGCCTCGAACACGACGCCTCGATCCTCACCCGAGACAACCGGTACGGCGACGGCGACCTGCCCGTGATCTACATGCCGGACTAGCCACTCGCCGTCTCATGCCGTGAATCCGTCGGCGTACACCGCGGTTGCGTCGTCGGAGCGCTTGTTACGCCGCCATCTGGTCGCGTGCGGGTCTTCCGCCTCGGCCTGACGGACCAGCGCGATGAGCTCTGTCGGACCTTCAGTGCGCAGCAGCTTCATGGTGTCCGGCCAGGAGAGCAGGCCCAGAGTGACTGCCCGGGCGGCACCATCGCTGAGGATCGCCACGCTGGTCTGCTCGCCGATTTCGCAGGAGCCTGTAAGGGCGTGTTCGACGACCTTGGGATCTGCCTCCGCTATCCAGTACCCGCCAGGAACGTTGCGTGCGGCCAACTCGGCGTGCTTCATCGCGAGTAGCGCTTCTGCCTTTCCTGGCGACCCAATCGGATGCCGGTCCGCCTCCGCACGTTCGGCCGCAGCTGTGCGGCTGACCCTGTCGTCCGTGACTACGCTCAGCTCCCCGCCTTGATCAATCGCTAGCGAGACATCTCCAAGGACCAGGTACTCAAGGCTGCTACGGCGGAAGCGCACCAGGCTGATGCCGGCCGATGGGGTGCCTGGGTGGTCCAGGTCGCACGTGTCCTGGTGCTCTGCGGCTACTCGGCTGATCGCGCCCGCGAGGGCCTGCGGCAGCGGTGTTGAGTAGTTATGGGCCAGTTCGACGACGGTGGAGCCAAGTCGGTGGGCATACCAGGTCACACCGTGGATGCATCCTGTCTCCGTGCGGGCAGTTGCGCCGTCCAGCACGGCCACCAGGCGGTCGTCGGCGTGGGCCCAGTCTTCGTTTTCCCGGCCGGCGTTGCCCGAATCGCTGGCGACCAGCACCCGCATGTGGCTATGCCCCTTCGTGCCGAAAGATCGGAGTCAGCAGCTCGCTGGAGATGATTTGCCGGCTGCCTGGGTCGAAGTGACAGGTAATCAGGGCAGACCAGCGGCGTCCACGAACCTCGCGGTAGATCTCAGCCAGGTGACCCTCCAGGTAGTGGGCGGCTCCGGCCGTTCCGGGACCGTGGATCCCAGCTAGATACAAGAAAGTTCCTTTGCCGTCGGGCCGGGGAAGCCTGCCGATGTAGGCGAAATCCATCGGCTCGCCACTGTCGCTGGGGGATCGGTACTCCTTGTCGGCATTCTTGTCGATCAGGTACCAGCCCTGCTCGTCAACGGCGAATCCTAGGTGCTCATCGGCTTCGAGGACCTGGCCCACGAACGGCAGTAGCCGAGGGCTCGTAAGAACGATCAAGTTCGTTCGGTTGAGGTTGACCATGCCTGGCGGCGGCACGATCTCATGGTCGGCGCTGAGCCCGACCGACCTAGCCAGTTCGGCGATGCGGTCGTAGGCGGCCAATGCCTCGGCGGACAGCACTGCGAGTGGCTTGCCGTCCGCTCGACCCATTTCGCGCTTGCCGCCGATGGCGACCGTCAGCCTTCCTGAGCCCAACAGTGCTCGCTCTGGTCGCACGCCGGCGGACAGCAGTTGGGAGACCCGAGAGCGAGACATGCCCAGCGCCTCTGCGATCTGCAACTGCGTCATGCCGTCATGTAGAAGCCCTTCGAAGATCTCGCGCCTCTCTCGGGAGAGCTCGGCGATCGTCATCTGGTGGTCGTCGATCAAGGCATTGATCTTGCGGGCTCGTTGAAGGCGATCTTGAGGCGTAGTCGCCTCCTGCGTGTCAGGCACGGCTTACTCCACTCCGGGTGAGGGGGCTAATCAAGAGCTTAGGCGGCCAGTGTGTTGACCGAGCGAGGGGCGATTCAGGGGCCTATCTTCGTTGCTTGGTTCAGGGGGGTTGACCAAAGGTATGGGCTGTGGTGTTCTATGTCCACCCCCCTAAACAGCACTAGTTGAGGGGGGTAAAAGACGGAAGGCCTCGGCGGGATTGCGGCCCGCCGAGGCCAATGGCATCCACCCAAGGAGGCTCAGATGCCGGCAATGAGGGTACGTGCTGCCCAAAATTCGGCGCAGCACCATCCCGGAGCAATGTCCGATGACGTGTCTGTGCTGGTGGCGCGGGCGCAGTCGGGTGACGCGGAGGCGTTCGGTCTGGTCTACGACCGGTACGTCGACCAGGTCTTCCGGTTCATCTACCGGCGGGTGCTGGACCGGCAGGCGGCCGAGGACCTGACCTCGGAGACGTTCCTGCGGGCCCTGCGCAACCTGGCGGCGTTCCGCCGGCCGGGTGGCGACTTCGGCGCGTGGATCACCACGATCGCCCGGAACCTGGTGATCAACTACATGCGGTCTCACCAGCGGCGCGAGCGTCCGGTGGCGGAGCTGCACGACGCCGTCCCGGCGGGCCGGGTGTCGAGCCCGGAGTCCGCTGCGGTGGACACGCTGACCCGTGAGGCCCTGATGGCCGGGATCGAGCAGCTCAATCCGGTGCAGCGGCAGTGCATCACGCTGCGGTACCTGCGGGAGCTGAGCATCGAGGAGACCGCCCAGGTGCTGGGCAAGACCCCGAGCGCGGTGAAGGGTCTGCAGTACAAGGCGTTGAAGGCGCTGCGGGGACTGCTGCCGGCGACGGTGGTGATGCCGGCATGACCACCACGACGATGACGCCGGCCAACGGCATCGACCGGGCCGCCGTGGTGCGGGCCGCCCGGGGCACGACGGCCCCCGGGCAGCGGATGCCGATGGGCATCCGGGTCATTACCGGCCCCGGCACTCCGGCGACCGACCCGACTGCTCCCGAGGCGACCTCGACCGCGCCGACGACCCCTCGGGGCGTGGAGGAACTGCTGCGGGTGGCGGCCGGCAGTGACCGGGCGCGGACCCGGCAGCTCGCCGAGAAGATCACCGGTCTGGTCGCGGATCTGACCGCCCGGATCGAGGCGGAGGAGACGCAGCGCCGGGAGCGGGAGGCTGCCGAGGCGCAGCGCAGGGCGCTGGCCGAGGCCGAGGCCGCCCTCGCGCGGGAACTCGCTGAGGTGCGGCAGAAGCTGCGCACGACAGGCCGGGATTCCACGGCATCGCCGTCACGGGGCAACCGCCGGGAGGGCGCCGACCAGCGGGCCGCGATCCGCGCATGGGCAGCGGCCAACGGCTACGAGGTCAAGGATCGCGGCCGGATCCCCCGAGAGATTCGCGCGGCGTACGCCACGGCGACGGGGTCGGAGGTGACCCGGTGAAGGCGCTGAAGATGCTGGTGCCGGCCGCTGCGGCGCTGTCGCTGGCGGGGCATGTGTGGGCTGTGCGGACGGTCCGGGCGGATCGAGTCCGTCTGGCTGAGGCCCGCAGGGCGGCGTTCACCGACCCGCTGACGGGTCTGGCGAACCGGGCCGGTCTGGCGGGCGCGCTGGCGGATTTGGCCAGGGAGTCCTACGACCTGGCGATTGTCGATCTGGACGGGTTCAAGCAGGTCAACGACACCTACGGCCACGACGCGGGTGACGCGGTGCTGGTCGAGGTCGCGGCCCGGCTGTCCGCCGCGATCGACGAGGTCGACGGTTCGGTGGTGGCCCGGCTCGGCGGTGACGAGATCGTGTTGGTCTGCCCGTCGCCGGCACCGATCGCCAACCTCCTGGGTGCCGAGGTACTGCGGGCACTGACCACGCCGGTGGCGCTACCTGGTGGCCAGGAGCTGACGGTGCGGGCCAGCGTCGGCGTGGTGTCGGCGATGGTCGGTGACGTCCCGTCGCGGGTGCTGCGCGCGGCGGACCTTGCGCTCTACCGGGCCAAGGCGGCCGGTGGTGACCAGGTCGCCGAGTACGACCGGATCGTGGAGCTGCCGCCGGTCGAGACGCGGCCGGTGGTGCGGCTGCGGGAGATGACCGAGACGGCGCGTGCGCTGGGGGGTGCGGCATGACGACCCCGACGAGGTCCCTGGACCTGGCCGCCGCGCTGGCCCAGTACCGCGCGGGTCTGCCGGGACTGACGGACGCCGGACTGGAGCGCCGGGCAGCCGAGGTGGCGGCGCTGCCGGGCTGGTACGCCAGCGAGCTGCGCCGGATGGTCGACGCCGAGCGTGAGTCCCGCCGCACGGCGAACCAGCCGGTGACGCCGGCTCGGTCACGGGCGCTGCGGGTCGCCGCCGGCGCGGCGGTCGTCGGGGCTCCGGCGGCGGCGCTGACCGGCCGGGCCCTCGCGGAGTACGCCGACCAGGTGCCGCAGGTGCTGCTCTACTCCCCCGCCGTCGCGGTCGGCCTGGTGGCCGCCGTCACCGGCGCGAGCTGGGCGGCCCGGTGGGTCGACGACCGCCGGCACCCCCTGGCCGTCGACGTCGACGAGGCCGACCTTGACCCCCTCGGCAAGGAGCTGCTGGCCCGCGTGCGGGCTGCTCGCCGGGCTCGCGGGGAGGTGTGCTGATGGCCGCGCTGCTGGTGGTGCGGGTGCACCTGGACTGGACCGCCCCCGGTCACTACGACCGCGACCGGTCGCTGCCCTGCAGGGTCTGCGACACCGCCACGAAGATGCGCGACGCCCAAGGCACGGCGTGCCACCAGTCGTGCGCGGAGGACGAGATCGCCCGGGAGCTGCTCGGCACCGGGCGGGCCCGGATTGCTGACGAGCGAGTTCCCGTACCGGCGCAGACCCTGGAGGTGGCGCGGTGACGGCGTTGCACAACGGCCCGGATCTGGGCCAGTTGGCGTTGCAGGACCGGCGGATAGGCCGGGAGTTGGCCGCCGCGGAGCGAGAAAGGATTCTCGCCGAGCAGCAGATCGTTCGCCAGGACGCCGAGGCTGAGCGTCGGCTGCGGATGCAGGAGGGCAAGCTCCAGATCGCGGCGCAGCGCGACCAGGTCAAGGCTGACCGGGCGGAGCGGCGTCGGCAGCAGCGCGAGGCCGAGCGGGAGGCCCGGCGGGCGCGGAAGCAGGCCCGGCGGGCGGAGCTGGCCGCGTGGACGCAGCGGCGCGTCGAGTACGTGCGTGACAACGCCGCGTCCGTCTACTGCGGCCTGGTCTACGGCCTGGCCGTGTCCGGCGCGGTGTACGGGCAGGTCGACGCCGCGCGGGCGCACGGTCTGCCGACCCCGGTCGGGGTGATTGCGGCCATCGCGATCGAGGGCACGGGCCTGGCGATGGCGTTGACCGCCCAGCAGCAGCGTTTGCGTGGCGAGCGAGCGTTGGCGGCCCGGAGCCTGATCTGGGTCTGCACGGCGGCGGCGGTGGCGATCAACGCGATCGGCCACGGGGCCGAGCCGGTAAAGGCGATCGGTCTGTCCGTGCTCAGCGCGATCGGGATCATCGTCTACGAGGTCCGATCGGGAGCCAAGCACCGCAAGGCGCTGCGCGATCTGGGGATGATCCCCGACCCGCCGGAGCGGTTCGGCTGGCGCAGGTGGATGACCTACCCGGGCCAGACGTTCGCGGCGTGGCGCGTCGACGTGCGTGACCGGCTCAGCCCCGGCGCGAAGGCCCTGATCGAACAGGCCGACGCGCGGCGGGCCGAGAAGCGCCGCCGGATCGAGGCACGGCGTGCCGAGCAGCAGCGCCTGGCCGCCGCCGCCGAGGAACGGCAGCGGCAGCAGAAGGTTGTCGCGGAGGTCGCCGACCGGGCCCGCCAGGCGGCGAAGGAGGCCACCAAGAAGGGGCAGGCCGGGCCGGCGCTGGCCGCGCTGGTGCAGCTCGCCCACACCGGAACCCCGGCGCCGCTGCTGGCGCTGCCGTCGTGGGCGCACGTGGAAGCGGAAGCAGCGCGGACCGAACTCCGGTCGGTCCGGGCGGCGCTGGCGGAAGCGGAAGCACACACCGTCGCCGCCGAGCGGCGGGCGGAAGCGGAAGCGGTGGCCCGCGTGAAGGCGGAAGCGGAAGCACGCGCCGCGCTCGATCGGGCGGAAGCGGAAGCGGTCGCCCGACGCACGGCGGAAGCGGAAGCAGTCGCAGCCGTCCGCCGGGCGGAAGCGGAAGCGTCGGTGGCGGCCCTGGCTCGCCAGGCGGAAGCGGAAGCACGCGCCGGGTTCGACCGGGCCGTGGCGGAAGCGGAAGCTGCGCGCGACGCCCTACGGGTGGAGACGGCCCGCGCGTCGCGGATGCAGGGCCAGTTCGATGCCGAGCTGGCCGAGTCGCGGCGACGGTTGCAGGCCGCCGAGGCTGTGTCCGGGCAGGCTCGCCGGGAGCTGACCGAGGCGCAGCAGGCCCTGCACCGGGCTGAGGCCCTGGCCGAAGCCGCAGCTCAGGAGGCCGCAGGGCTTCGTACCGCGCTCGCTCAAGCCGCCGCCGAGTCGGGCCGCCGCCCTCGTCGCGGGACCAGCACCACGCCAGCCGAGCCGGCCGAGCCCCTGCTGTTCGACGGCAAGCCGGTCCCGCACGTCGACCGGACCAGCCCCGAGACCGTCCTCAAGGTCCTGCAGGCCCGCAAGGACAACCCCGATGCCCTGCAGAAAGACCTGGCCACGGCCACGGGAGTCAGTGACCGCACGGTACGCGCGGTGCTCGCGGCCATCCCCACGGACGGCAAGCACTGAGGAGGTGAGCCCACGGTGCTCGACCCGCCGACGACGTCGGGTCGGGTGCCGTGGCCCCACCCCTCGGCAGGAGGAAACCCGATGCACCCGACCCCACACCACACGCCCCTGATGGAGGTGATCCCGTGAGCGCCCAACCCGCCGAGGACAACTACCGACCGTCACCGATGCCGCGAGTTCCATTCCGGCGTGAGGCGGACGTTGTTTCTCTCGCTCCGCGCAGGTCAGATGGGCCGCCGGCCCCTCCCCTGCCGGAATCGAACCAGGACGAAGCCGCACAGATCACACCGGCCACTTCTGGCCCCAATTCCGGCACCGGAATTACTTTCCGTGATGTTCCAGGGGACTGGGAGAGCATCACGGCGGTGTGGACCGGCTCCCCGGAGCCGCTGTGTGACCTTGTCGAGCCGGCCGGCCGGGCCCGTGACGGCCAGGACGCCCACGCGATCGCGATGGCGTGCTGGGCCGTGCTCGTGCTCATCCCCCGTGGGCTGCTGCACCTGGCCTCGTGGGTCCTCGCGCATCCCCTCCGATCGCTGGCCGCCGCAGCGGTGGCCGCGGTCTTCATCGCAACCCTCTGAAAGGAGGCACCAGTCATGACCAGCGCACTGATCGTGCTCGGCGGACTCGTCTACATCGTCTTGTCGATCGTTTTCCACTTCACCCCCCGGCTGCGGGTCGTGGCCGCCCTGGTGGTGGGCGCGTTGCTCGCCGGCGTCGTGGTGACCCAGGTCAACACGTGGCTTGCCAAGGCCGTCACCACCGTTGCCGAGCCGATCGGCGACTGGATCGGTCAGGACACCCGGGACGTCGCCCTGGCCATCCCCACCGCGCTGGGTCTCGCGCTCGGGATCGTCGTGGTGGTGTTTCTGCGCGGCAAGGGCGGCGGCAAGTCCGCCGGCAAGGGCACTCCCGGCAAGGGCGGCGGCGGTGGCGGTAAGGCCAAGCTGGCCCACATCGCGCTGACCTGCGCGCTGCTGCTGCCGGTGGTCGTCGGTGGTCTCGGCGAGACGATCCGGGACGTGATCCGATGATCTTCGTCGACATCCTGGTTTACCTGGCGGTGGCGAAGATCGCGGTGCTGCTGCTGGAGGACGCCTCCTACGCCGTGCGGGGCAAGCAGAGCCCGCGCCGTCAGGCCCGCGCCCGCCACCTGGCCGCCCAGCAGAAGGCCACCGCAGACGGGTCGGCCGGCGCCGGCCGGACCGGAAGCACGGTGGCCGCCGCCGACGGCTACCTCGCGGGGCTGATCGAGGACGCCACCGAGCGGGCCCGGGCACGCCGCCGCCGCGCGGTCGCCCGCAAGCGCGGCGCCCAGGCCGTCGACGGGGTCGTCGTCGACGTCGACGAGCAGGGCCGCTGGTACGCCGACTGCGACCTGTGCGGCTGGCACAGCCGGCCGTACCGGATCGAGGCCAACGCCCAGGGTGCCGGTCGGGAGCACACCCGCACCGAGCACCCCGACCAGTACACCGGAAAGCCCACCGAGGCCGCCGACGCTGATTCCGCCGAATCCCCCACCCCCACCGCTGGCGACGGCGTCGGGAGCGAGGACGAGCCGCGTCGGCCGGCGCTGCGGGTAATCCCCGGCGGTGCCCAGGACTCGGCGGAGCCGGTCGGCGGGCAGCCCGAGCGGCAGGCGACAGCGCCGCAGCCGGCGGCCGACGACCCGGTGCCGCCGATGCCGAAGCCGACGCGGGAGTGGCCGCGCCGGTCGCACCACACCATGTGCGACCGGTGCGGGAAGCGCAGTGTCACCGACGAGATGCCGTTCACCTGCCCGCGCTGCGGCGCGGACGACAGCCGGCTGCGGGCGATTCCCGACCCGGCACCCGATGTCCCGACGTACCGGTGGCGGTGCCCGCGCTGCCGCGCCGGCCAGTCGGGCTTCGACACGCTCACCGCGGCCGAGACCGCAGCGGCCAAGCACATCTGCCTCATGTCGGCCGACGCCCCGGCCCCGACCACGCCGTTTAGCCAGGACGACGTGGAGCGGATCCGTAACGAGCTGTACGGCAAGTGCGCCCACCGGGAGATCCGCGAGGGCCTGCCCGACGAGTGGTGCGACAACCCGGTCGGCACGGACAGCCCGTACTGCGCCACCCACCAGACCTCCGGCACCGACGCCGGGGACGACCAGCACCACCCGGCCGCCACCACGGCGACCGGCACCACGTCCAGCACCACCGAGCAACTGAGGGAGATGACCGTGAACCTGGAAGCCACCGGGCCGGAGGAGATCCGCGCCGCGTTCACCCAGGCCGCCGAGGCCGCCGCCGAGCGGGCCGAGGAGGTCGCCGGGGTCGCCGGCGTGCTGACCGAGGCCGCCGACCGCTACGAGGGCCTGGAGATGGCCGCCTCGACCGTCGGGCACCTGCGCGACGCGGCGGAGGCGTTCGCCTCAGCGCAGGCGTCGCTGAACACCGCCCAGGAGGAACTGCAGGCCGCCCTGTCCGACTTCAACGCCAAGGACGGCCAGGTCGCCGAGGCCGTCGCCGACGCCGGCGGCAACGTCGCCAGCAAGGAAGTCCTGGTCGGCTGACCAACCACCCCCGGGCCCCGGGGCGCACCGCCGCCCCGGGGCCCGATCCCCAACCCCGCCACGCCAGCCCTGACGAAGGAGCCCCGCCGATGTCGACCCGGACCGTCTCCGAGATCCGCGCGGACCGCGCCGCCAAGTTCGGCCGCGCCCTGACCGCTCTGCTCGCCGTCACCGCCTACGCGGTCAGCTGGATCATCAAGCGCAGCTGGCGGCGGCTGTTCCCCTTCTACTGGGTGCTCGCGGAGTTGGTCGTCGCGTCGGTTGCCGGGCCGCTGGGCGTGTCCTGGCAGACAGTGGCGATCCTCGCCCTGGCCATCGCCGCCACCGCGGCCAGGTGGCGGGCCCGCTCCCGCGCCGTGCGCGCCTGGCGGGCCGCCGTCGCCGTGGTGCTCGGCGGGTCCGCGGTCGCGACGGTCGCCGCCGGCGGGCCGGCCGCCCTCGCCGCGCACCCCACGGCGACGATCGCCGTGCCGACCCTGCTGGGTGCGGTGCTGGGCTGGCCGTGGTGGTACCACCTGCGCCAGCGGCCCCCGCAGCCCGAGCCGGAGCCGACCCCTGTCATGGTCGACGCGCCGGTGCCGGTGGTCGACCCGCTGACCGCGCACTGGCAGCAGCGCTGGCAGCACGAGGTGGTCGCTGAGGGCGTGTGCGCCGGCACCACCCTGGTCAAGGCGGACTCTCCCCGACCGGGTGTCACCGAGGCCCTGGTGAGGTTGGCGCCCGGCACGAAGCCGGGACCGCTGTTCAAGTCGGGCACCGACGTGGAGGTCGCCCTGGACCTCAACGAGGGCACCGTGGGATGGCGTTCCACCGGCAAGACCGCCTGGCTGCGGGTGATCCTTGTCGAGCAGTCCCACATCGCCGACGGCGTGCCGTGGACCGGCCCCACCTACGCCAACGGGCGCTGCGAGCTCGCCCGGTTCACCGACGGCTCCCCCGGCCAGTGGGTGTTCTCCCGGCCGAACTTCGGCGTTCTTGGCGGCCTGGTCGTCGGTTCCTCCGGCTCCGGCAAGACCCGCGCGCTGGGCGTGCTGATCGCCAACCTGCTCGAAGGCCGCTTCCAGGTCGTGATCGGTGACCCGCAGAACGGGCAGAGCCTGCCCGCGTGGAAGAACACGGTGGAGTACCACGCCGGCGTCGAGGCCACGATCCTGCTGCTGCGCCGCTTCCACGCCGAGGTGATGCGCCGCTCCCAGCTGCTCGCCGACGCCGGCGTCGACACCTACGACGAGCACGACCCCCGGGTGCAGGCCCTCGGCCTGGGCAAGCTGATGGTCGTTGTCGACGAGTGCCAGCTCGTGCTGATCCCGAACACCCCGCTGGTCCCCCTGGTCGAGCAGACCGCCGAGACGATGCGCAAGACCGGCGCCGGCCTGGTCCTGGCCACCCAGCTTCCCCAGATGAAGTCCCTGGGCGGGTCGGTGCGGCTGCGTGACGCCCAGGTCGCCGGCAACGCGCTGATTCTGCGGTTGTCCAACCGGGGCAGCGGCACCACGATCCTGCCCGACGACTTCGTCGGCGACCCGTTCGCCATCGAGCGGGAGATCGACGGCAAGACCACCGCCGGCATGGGCTACCTGCGCCACAGCAACCGGGTCGGGATGCTCTGCCGCGTTCCCCACCTCGACGAGGCCGCCGTCGCCGCCGCCAGCCCTCGCGTCCCGGTCCGCTGGACCGTCCCCCCGATCGACCCGAACACCCCGATCAAGGCCCCGTCCGGCACCACCGCTGCGCGCCCGGCCACGACGGGCAGCGGCAGCGCGGTGGACCGGCTGCGCGCAGCGTTCGGCGGCGGACGCAAAGCGACCACCGTGGTCGAGCAGGTCACGCCGCAGACCAGCGCCGAGTGGGTGCTCGCGTGCCTGCGACGTGGCCCTGCCTCCGCCCAGGCGCTGCTGGACCGGCCGGACTGCCCGGTTAACCAGGCCCAGCTCTACGCGCTGCTGACCAAGCTCAAGGACGCCGACCGGATCACCCCGCCCGCCCAGCGCGGCGGCCCCTTCACCATCGCCGGCTGACGCCCTCCGTGATGGCCGGCCCTCTCCGGGGTCCGGCCCTCGCGGTGGCCGCCAGGCCCATCCCTGACCCCTCTGCCGCGCACCATCCGGTCCGGACAAGGAGCCCTCGCCCATGGCCAGCACCAAGAAGACCAATGCCAAGAAGACCGAGGCCGACCACGGTGCCGCGTTCGCCCGCTGGTGCGGCCAGGCCGCCCGCGCCGCCTGGCACACCACGGCGACTGGCGCCGGCCGGCTCGCCCGCCGGCTGCCCAGCCCACACCGCACCTCCGGTGTCGACCTGCCCGGTCACGACACCGCCGGCCTGGCCCTGCTGCTGACCGGCCTGCTTGTCGCCGCCGCCGAGTGGACCAATCCCGCCGGGTGGCCCGGCCGGATCCTGGACGTCCCGGCCGGTGTCACCGGCGGGCTGCTCGGCGGGCTCGCCCCGCTCGCCCCGCTGCCGCTGCTGTGGCTCGCGGTGCAGGCCATGCGCCACCCCGCCGGCAGCCACACCGTCCGCATCCTCGCCCAGGCTGCCGGCACCGTGCTGGTCGCCGCTGGCGCGGCCGGGCTGCTCGACCTCGCCGTCACCGGTGCGGGTGGGCTGCTCGGCCGGGTCATGGGTGCCCTGGACGGTCCGCTGAGCGCGTGGGGGGCGGTGCCGCTGCTGGTCGGGCTCATCGCCGCCGGCGTCACCGCCGCCACCGGCATCAGCCCCGTCGCCGTGGTGGCCAGCCTCATTACCGCCTGCCGCCGCCCGGCCGGTGGCGGCCTGGACGACGTCGACCTGGACGACGTCGACGAGTTCGACGACATCGACCAGGACGGTCGGGAGGTCGCCGTGCCGGCCGCCACGGTGCCGGCCCCCCGGACCCCGCGCTCTGCGGATTCCGTGGAATCGGCCCGCCCGACGGTGCCGCAGCCGGCCCAGTCGGGGCCGGTCGGCCCGGTGCCCGTGCCGACGCCGGCGGCGGTGGGCGGCTACCACCTGCCGCCGCTGAGCCTGCTCGCCGCCGGTGACCCGCCCCGACGGCGTCCCGGTGCCACCGACCCCGGCCGGGCCGCTCTGCAGGGCGTGCTCGACGAGTTCAAGGTTGCCGCGAAGGTCACCGACGCGCACCGGGGGCCCACCGTCACCCGCTACGAGATCACCCTCGGTCCCGGCGTGAAGGTCGAGAAGGTTACCGGCCTGGCCAAGAATTTCGCCTACACCGTGGGTCAGCCGGAGGTGCGGCTGCTGTCCCCGGTCCCGGGCAAGAGCGCCGTCGGCGTGGAGGTCCCCAACCCCGACCGGGAGGTCGTGACCCTCGGCGACGTCATCCGCTCCCGCGCCGCCCGCGACGGGCACCGGCTGCTGGTCGGCCTGGGCAAGGACATCGACGGCAAGGCGACCACCGCCAACCTCGCCACCATGCCCCACATCCTCATCGGTGGGGCCACCGGATCCGGCAAGTCCGGGTGCCTCAACACCCTGCTCGTGTCCCTGCTGACCAGGGCTACGCCGGAGGAGGTGCGGCTGCTGCTGATCGACCCCAAGCGCGTCGAGCTGACCGCCTACGAGGGCATCCCACACCTGGTCACCCCGATCATCACCAACCCCCGCAAGGCCGCCGATGCCCTGGAGTGGGTGGTGCGGGAGATGGACCTGCGCTACGACGCCATGGCCGCCCACGGCGTGCGGCACGTCGACGAGTACAACCGCAAGGTCCGCGCCGGTGAGATCACCGCCCCGGCCGGCAGCGACCGCACGCTGGAGCCCTACCCGTACCTGGTGGTCGTCGTCGACGAGCTGGCCGACCTGATGATGGTCGCCCCCCGCGACGTCGAAGACTCGATCGTGCGGATCACCCAGCTCGCCCGCGCCGCCGGCATCCACCTCGTCCTGGCCACCCAACGCCCCTCGGTGGACGTGGTGACCGGCCTGATCAAGGCCAACGTGCCGTCCCGGCTCGCGTTCGCCACCAGCTCCCTGACCGACTCCCGGGTCATCCTCGACCAGCCCGGCGCCGAGAAGCTCCTCGGCCGCGGTGACGGGCTGTTCCTGCCGATGGGCGCGTCCACCCCTACCCGGATCCAAGGGGCGTGGGTGTCCGACGCCGAGGTCACCGCCGTCGTCGAGCACTGGCGACAGCAGACCACGGGGCAGCCCACCACCGCGCCGACTGTCATCCCCACCACCGACGAGACGCTGTCCGACGCGACGGTGAACACCGCGGTGGTCGACGGGCTCGACGACGACGAGCGGGCCCTGCTGCGCGAGGCCGCCGAGCTGGTCGTCACCAGCCAGTTCGGGTCCACCTCGATGCTGCAACGCAAGCTGCGCATCGGCTTCGCCAAGGCCGGCCGCCTCATGGACCAGCTCCAGGACCTGCGCGTGGTCGGCCCGTCCGAGGGTTCCAAGGCCCGCGAGGTCCTGACCCGCCCCGACGAGCTGCCCGCCCTGCTCACCGCCCTCGGTGGACGTGGTGACCGGCCTGATCAAGGCCAACGTGCCGTCCCGGCTCGCGTTCGCCACCAGCTCCCTGACCGACTCCCGGGTCATCCTCGACCAGCCCGGCGCCG
>NZ_SMJY01000003.1:0-96229 GCF_004348355.1 Micromonospora sp. KC721
GTGGGGGAGTTCCACTGCTGATTGGTGCCGCCGTGGCAGGACCAGAGAATGAGCCTCGTGCCGTTCGCCGTTCCGGCGCCGTTGGCATCCAGGCACAGCCCGGACTGTACTCCGCTGATCGTGCCGTTCGCGTTCACGTTCCACTGCTGGTTCGTGCCGCCGTGGCAGTCCCAGATGATGACGGCCGTGCCGTTGCTGGTGCCCCGACCGTTGGCGTCCAGGCACTTGTTGCCGTGCACCATCAGTTGCTTGCTCGAGGTGTAGGTCCAGGTCTGGCTCGTTGCTCCGGTGCAGTCCCACAGTTGCGCCTGGGTGCCATTGCCGGACCCTGAGACATCCAGGCAGCGTCCGGACTGGACGCCCATGACAGGGGCGCTCTGCCCAGGTTCAATGGGCGCCGCCACCGCGATACCGGCGACGGAGAGCAGGAGAAGGGTGGCGCCCAGCACAGACAGCGAACGCCGGGATCTCGAAACGACCATGTGGTGCCTCACGGTGTCGTAGGGAGGACGCTCCGGTGCGCGGGTGCGCACCGGAGCGGTCCCTCCGGATCGGCTATGCGGGGCTGAACCGCCACTGCTGGTTGGTGCCGCTGTGGCAGCTCCATTGGAGGAGGCGTGCACCGTCGGTGGTCGCGCCGCCGTTGACGTCGACGCAGAGCCCACTGGGGACACTCTTGACGGTGTAGACGCCCGATGTGGTGGTGGGTGTGACGAGGAACTTCTGCTGGTTGCTGTTGTTGCAGGTGAACTGTTGCAGGAACGCGCCCTGGGCGGTGGAGCCACCGGTCACGTCGAGGCATTTGTTGCTGTGCACAGCCTTCAGGTAGACGGCACCGCCTCCGGCGTCCACGGCCTGCCATTTCTGGTTGTTTCCGCCGGTGGCCGCCCACTGGACGATCTGGGCGCCGTCGGCGGTGGAGGCACCGTTGACGTCCATGTACTTGCTGCTGTGCTGCGCCGCCACGGTCCAGGTCCGGCCGGCCACGCCGCCGCCGGTGCTGGGCTCGCCGACCCCGGTGCCGCCGAACCTGAACGAGTCGAGGTCGAACCAGTTGGTCGCCGTGCCCTTGAACACCATGTAGAGCGTGTGCGTGCCGGCGAGGGCAGCGGTGTTCACCGCCGGCGTGGACTGGTAGTTCTCCCACCCGCCGGTGCTGGGCACCGGTGTGGTGGCCAGGAGTGTGCCGGTGGGTGAGTCGGCACGCAGTTCGATGGATCCACCGCCGCTCGGTGACGACAGTCGGTAGCTGACGTTGGTGATGCCCGACAGGCTCATCGGGTTGAACGCCACCCAGTCGTTGTTGGAGATATCGCCGATTCGCTTGCCGCTTTCGGCGCCGGCGTGGTCGATGACCCGTACACCGGATTGGCTGGTGTGGTACTCGGCTTGCTTGTGCTTGGGGTGCAGAATGGCTCTGGCCCTGCCGGTGAGCGGGGTCGCACCACCGGGCCCGCCGCTGTCGGTGTATCGGGCGTTGAGGACGTAGTACAGGTTGGCTCCGTCAGGGTGACCGCCGAGCAACTCGGTCGGGATGGTTCCCGAGCACCCCGGGTAGTCCGTGGTCTCGTGTTCGTGGTCGTCGTGGCCGAGAGCCGGGTTGACGAACACCTTGGTGCAGTCGATCACCCCGCCGTCCGGGTCGGTGACCGTGACGGTGTAGGGCACCTTGTCGCCGAAGGTGAGCATGCCACCGTTGACCGGCGCGGTGATGGTCACCACCGGCGCCGTGTTGCCGACGACGATCTGCACGTTGGCGAAGGCCGACTTGCCAGAGCTGTCAGTGACCTTGAGCTGGGCGGTGTAGTTGCCGTTGCTGGTGTAGGTGTGGGACGGGTTGGCCGCCGTGGAGGTGGCGCCGTCTCCGAAGGTCCACTGGTAGCGCAGTGTGTCACCGGGGTCCGGGTCTGCCGTGCCGGCGCTGTTGAACTGCACGGTCAGCGGTGCGGACCCGCTGGTGGGTGTGCCGGTGGCCTTGGCGACCGGTGACCGGCCGCCCTGGATGTAGTCGATGCGGTAGAGACCGGAGTCGTTGTTGCCGCCGCCGAAGCTGGAGCCCCATTCGACGAGGTACAGCGAGCCGTCCGGGCCGAACTCCATGTCCATGGGCTTGTTGAAGTTGCCGGCCGGCATGAAGGGGTTGGTCCGGGTGACCGCTGTGGCCGAGTCGAAGTGGACCTCCTTGATGTAATCGCGCTCCCACTCGTAGAAGAAGTGGACGCCGTCGTAGTAGGGCGGGAACTTGGTCTGTGACGGGTTTGCCGCGTTGTAGCGGTAGACCGGCCCGCCCATCGGTGCCGCGCCGTTGGCACCGAGCTCGGGGAAGGTCGGCGAGGTGCCGTAGCCGTACCACATGTTCGGTGCGACAACCGGCTTGAGGTTGGTCAGGCCGGTGTTGTTGGGGGAGTTGTTGACCGGTGCGTTGCAGTTGAACTTGGCGCCAACCACCCGGGTGTCCGGGTTGTAGGGCGCGTACGGTTGGTTGTCGCCGTGGCAGAACGGCCAGCCGTAGTTGCCGGGGGTCTTGATGACGTTGAGTTCGACAAGCCCTTCCGGACCGCGGTTCGTGGCGGGGCCGCCCCGGTCCGGGCCGTAGTCGGCCAGGTATACCCAGCCGGTCTGCGGATCGATGGAGAACCGGAACGGGTTGCGGAAGCCCATCGCGTAGACCTCTGGCCGGGTCTGCGCCGTGCCCTGCGGGTAGAGGTTGCCGGCCGGGATGGTGTAGCCACCGTTGGCCGAGGGCCGGATGCGCAGCAGCTTGCCACGCAGGTCGTTGGTGTTGCCGGCGGTCCGGGCGGCGTCGAGGTTGGTCTTACCGGGCCGCCAGTCCAGCGGGGCGTAGCCCTGCCAGTTGGGGTCGAGGTTCGGCGGGGTGTCGTCCCCGGTGCCGATGTAGAGGTTTCCGTCGGGGCCGAACTCGATGTATCCACCGGTGTGCCCGGGCTCGGGGAAGGTGCGATCCCGGTACGCGGGGATGTCGATGATGGTTACCTGGCTGGACATGTTCAGGGTGTCGCCGGTGAGGGTGAACCGGGAGACCCGGTTGATGTCGGTCGCGCTGCTCGCCGGTGAGTGGTACAGGTACACGTAGCCGTTGCTGGCGAAGTCGGGGTCGAGCGCCAGCCCGGTGAGGCCGTCCTCGCCGCCGGTGTAGACGCTCAGCGTGCCGGCCGTGACGGTGGTGTTCGTCGACGGCTTGAAGATCTTGAGTTGCCCGGCCCGCTGGACGTAGAGCACCCGCCCGTCCGGGGCGACCGCGAGGGCCATCGGGTCGGCGGTGTTGTCGTCGAGGGTGCGTTTCTCGAAGTTGCGCCACACGGTGCCGCCGCAGTCGCCGGGCTCGTTACCGGCCGCCCACTTGACACCGCCGAGGACGTGGTTGCGGAAGTTCGTCTCGCTGTAGGATGCGGCCGCGTGCCCCATGGCGGTGGCCCAGACCCGGCCGCCTGCGGTGTTGCGGCACCAGGAGATCGGGTGGTCGGGACCCATCGCGCGGGAGCCGGGGTTGTACGTGCGCTCGTCGGCGGTGACCAGGACGTGGACGTCGCCGCGCGGGTTGCGGTCGAAGTTGTACCACTCCTCGCTGCGGTTCCAACGGTCCGGCAGGCCGGCCGTCGACGGGTGTTTCTTGTCGGCGACGATGGCGGTACCGGGCAGTACGCCGGGGGAGTGCTCCGGCATGTGTGCGCCGGCGTTGATGGTCTGGTCCCACCACGGGTATTCGTTCTCGATACCCATGTCCGTGGCGTTGTGGATGGCGACGATGCCCTTGCCGCTGGCGAGGAATCCCTCCACCGCCTGGCGTTGGGCCGCCGTGGTCCACACCATGCCCGAGGTCTGGAACATGATGAGCACGTCGAAGGTCGCGAGGTTGGCCGGGGTGAAGACGCTGGCGTCTTCGGAATGGACGAGCTCGAAGTTGTCGGCCGCCGCTTGCTGCTGAAACATCGCGACGCCGGCGGGGATCGAGTCGTGCCGGTAGCCGGTTGTCTTGGTGAACAGCAGGGCGCGGAAGGCCGGAGCCGCCGACGCCGGTTGGACGAGCGCGAGCGACAGCAGCAAGCCCGCGATCGCCCCGAAGATCAGTGTTCTGCGATGCATACCGTCTCCTATTTCGGCGGGCAACGATGCCGCGACCACGGGCACGTGCGGGCGACACCTGCGATGCGCCAGGGTGGCCTGGTCGGGTCGAAGGCGTGCCTGTGCCGTCAGATCGTCATGCCGTCCGCCGTGACGGGCAGTCAGGTCCCTCGGGGAGGTAGCGCAGCGTCACATCAGGTGTGACCTTGTCCCGTGGTCTGCCGGGCCAGCATGCAGCTAGATATCGGAAAATGTCAATACGACTCTGGCGGGGTGGGTTGGATAACACATCCTTGCATAACGGTTTCGTTGTTGGTCGTCGAGGAGGCGGCGTCGACGGGTCGAACGGCGAACCTCGTTTTGTGGCGGGTGTCGTGGGATTGCCAGCGCTCATCAATGCATTTACCCTCTGGGTGCGATCTCTGACCGCATAAAGGCGAGGGTTCGCAGCTTTTCGGCCGAAGCTGCGGGCGGAGCCTGCTGTTTTGCGCGGTACGCGAACGACTCGACTGTCGATGACTCGATCCCGCTGACTACAGACGTAGGGGCCCGTGATGTCCGACCCGCTGCCGTCGCCGCTGCTTGTCCTCCGGGGGATCGGCAAGTCGTTCCTCGGCGTGCGGGTCCTCCAGGGCGTCGACCTCGATGTCGGACCGGGTGAGGTGCACGCCGTCGTCGGCGAGAACGGGGCCGGTAAGTCCACGCTCATGAAGGTGGTGTCCGGCGTGTACGCACCTGACGAGGGCAGGGTCGAGTTCACCGGCACACCGCGGACCTTCCACGGCCCGCGAGACGCCCAGCGGATCGGCATCGGCGTCGTGTACCAGGAGTTCAACCTGTTGCCCGAGCGCACCGTTGCCGAAAACGTGTATCTGGGCCGGGAGCCCTTGCGTCGTGGGTTCGTCGACCGCAGGGCGATGCTCAACCGCACCGCCGCGCTTCTCGCCTCGATCGGGGAGAGTGCACTGCCGGCCGACGCGCGCGTGGGGCAACTTGGCGTGGCACAACAGCAGGTGGTCGAGATCGTCAAGGCGCTCGCGCTCGACGCGCGGCTGCTCATTCTGGACGAGCCCACCGCGGCCCTGGCCGACCACGAGGTTCAGCAGCTCTACGCACTGGTACGGCGCTTGCAAGAGCGGCGGATAGGTGTGCTGTACGTTTCGCACCGCCTCAAGGAGGTCTTCGAGCTGTCCAGCCGGATCACCGTACTCAAGGACGGCCGCCGGGTGACGACACTGGACACGGCAGACACGAGCGTCGACGAACTGGTGCGACACATGGTCGGCCGGGAGCTGTCCAGCTACTACCCCGACCGTGCGCGGCCGGAGGAGCTCGGTCCGGTCCGCCTCAGCGTCCGGGCTGGAGGAAACCACAAGCTGCGCGGCATCGACCTGCGGCTGCGCGCTGGCGAAGTACTCGGCGTCGGTGGCCTGCAGGGCTCCGGCCGGTCGGCGCTGGCCCGCGCGCTGTTCGGCGTCTCGCCATTCACGACCGGCCAGATCACGCTCGACGGCGAGCCGGTCCGGCTCCGTTCGTCTCGCGCCGCGATGCGAGCCGGTATCGCCTATGTCACCGAGGACCGCAAGGGCGAGGGCATCGTCGCCGGGCAGTCGGTGCTGGACAACGCCCTGCTGGCCAGCCGTGCCGTCGTTCCGCGCTGGACTGGCCGCGGTGCCCGCGCCATCCGGTTCCGGGAACTGCTCGCCGCCGTTCAGGTGCGCGCCGCGGGGGAGGACCAGGAGATCCGTTTCCTGTCCGGCGGCAACCAGCAGAAGGTCGTACTGGCCAGGTGGCTCGCACTCAGTCCCAAGATCATGCTTTTCGACGAGCCGACCCGGGGCATCGACGTGGGATCCAAGTCGGCCATCCACGACCTCGTCCGCCAGCTCGCCCGCGACGGCGCGGCGGTACTGATGATCTCGTCCGAGCTGCCCGAACTGCTGGGCATGAGCGACCGAATCGTTGTCATGCGCGACGGCCGGATCGCCGGCGAACTACCCGCTGGCGCGACGGAGGAGGACGTCGTGGCGCTGGCGGTCGGCAGTTTGCGGGAGGTGTCCGCATGAGCGAGCGGATCATCGGGTACGGCGCGGGCGGAGCGTCACGGCCGCCCGCAGCGAAGCGGGGACGGGCATGAGCGACGTGTTGTCCCTGCCGGCCCGGCGGGCCTCGCTCGGCGTGTTCGGGGCGCTGGCCCTCACCCTGGCAACAGGTTGGCTCGTCGTCACGCTCGACGGCGGCCAGCTGTTCAGCTTGCCGACGACGGTGAGCCTGCTGCACGTCGCCGCCGGTCTCGGGCTCGTCGCCGTCGGGCAGACCCTGGTCATTGTCGGTGGTTCCCTCGATCTGTCCGTGGCGTACGTGGTCAGCCTCAGTACTCTCGTCACCGCCGAGACCATGGGCGGTGACAACGGGGCGCTGTTGCCGGCGATCGGCTTGGCGCTCGCGGTCAGCGCCGCGATCGGCCTCTTCAACGGCCTTCTGGTCACCAAGGCGCGGATGAACGCGTTCATCGCGACCGTCGGCGTCGCGCTGCTGCTGAAGGGATACCTCGACAACGGCTACGACGGCCCGGCCGGCAAGACCGCCCCCGTGCTGGTGCAGAGCCTTGGCTACCAGCGCGTCGGACCGGTGCCCGTGTCGTTCCTGTTGCTGCTCGCCGTCGCCGCCGCGGCCTGGTTCGCGCTCGCCCGCACCCGCTTCGGCCACCACCTGCTCGCCGTGGGCGGTGACCCGGAGGTCGCCCGGCTCTCCGGGGTGCGCAACAGCCGCGTCCTCGTCACCGCCCACGTACTGTGCTCGCTGTGTGCCGGCCTCGCCGGGGTCTACCTCGCCAGCCGGCTCGGCTCGGGTGCGCCGCGGGTGGGCACCGAGGGCCTGTACGACCTGGAGTCGATCGCCGCGGTGGTCCTCGGTGGCGCCGCCCTGGCCGGCGGGCGCGGTGGGGTGGTCGGCACCGTCGGCGGCGTGCTGTTGCTCGCCAGCATCGACGCGATCTTCAACCAGCTCGAGGTCGATGCCTTCTTCAAGCAGGTGATCCGTGGCGTGATCATCATCGCGGCGGTCGCCATCTACGCCCGGCGGGCCCTGCGGAAGGCGGCGTTCTAGCCATGCACACCATCGAGCGTCGCCCGCTTCCGTCGCGGCTCCTACGGATTCGCCCCGGCAGCGTCCTACCCATCGTCGCCGTCCTCGCGGTGCTGGTGGTCCTGCTCACCATACGACAACCCGACTTTCTCTCCCCACCGTCACTGATGTCGTTCCTCGGCCGCTCCACGCCGATCATCCTGCTCGCCGCCGGCCAGTACTTCGTGATCGTCTCGGGCGAGTTCGACCTGTCCGTCGGTTCCCTGGTCACCGCGCAGGTCGTCGTGGCCTCCCGGCTCATCGACAGCGAGCCGTCTCGCACCTGGCCGGTCGTCGTGCTGCTCCTCGTCTTCGGCGCCATCGTCGGCCTGGTCAACGGCCTGGTCACGACGCGGTTGCGGGTGCCCTCGTTCATCACCACCCTCGGCATGTTCCTGATCCTCGTCGGCGCGGTTTACCTGTGGTCCGACGGCGCCCCGAAGGGTGGGCTCTCCGAGGAGTTCCGGCGGTTCGGCCGGCGTGCGTTCGAGGATGTGCCTGGACTGGGCCGCATACCGTACGCGCTCCTGGTTCTGATCGTCGCGGTCGGACTGGCCGTGATCCTGACCCGCTCCGACTTCGGCCGGACCCTGGTCGCCGTCGGCGGCAACCCGCGGACCGCCCAGCTCAGCGGCGTACGGGTCTGGCGTGCCAAGACCATCGCATTCGTCCTCAGCGGACTGGCGGCAGCCGTCGCGGCGATCCTGATCGGCGGGTACAGCGGTGTCTCGTTCCAGGCCGGCGCCGGCCTGGAGTTCGGCGCGATCACCGCAGTCGTCCTCGGCGGCGTCGCTCTCGGCGGTGGTCGCGGCTCGGTCGTCGGCGCGATGCTCGGCGCGCTGACCCTCGAGACGCTCTTCGCGCTGATGAACTTCTACGGCGTCTCTGGCGCCCTCAGATCGACCGTCCAGGGCGCGATCATCCTGCTCGCCGTGGCGGTTTCGTCCGTGCGTTCCTCGTCCAGGTAAAGGGGATTCCGTGAGACCTTCCATAGCAGCCCTGGCCGTCGGCGCCCTGCTCGCGCTCGCCGGCTGTGCCACCGACGAACCGACCGCCCCCGCATCGAGCGCCACGTCCGAGGCCACCGGGTCCGGCACCGGGGAACAGTCGAAGTTCTTCGTGCAGGCCGACTACGACAACGAGCTCGCACTCCTCGACGCCCAGCCCACCGGGCCGGCCGGCAAGCCGTGGGAGCAGGCGCTCAACCCGAAGATGGCGGACACCGCGAAATTCAAGAAGCCCGGGCCGTACAAGATCTGCTTTTCCAACGCCGGGTTGAACAACCCCTGGCGGCAGGTCGGATTCAAGACCATGCAGGCCGAGGTCGACACGCATCGGGACCGGATCAGCGAGTTCGTCCACGTCGACGCCGAGGGCAAGGACCAGAAGCAGATCGCGGACATCAACGATCTGCTCGGTAGGGGATGTCACGCGCTCATCGTCTCGCCGAACACCACCGCCACGCTCACTCCGGCCGTCGAGGCCGCCTGCCGGAAGGGTCTACCGGTCATCGTCTTCGACCGCGGCGTCGACACGAGCTGCCCGGTGACGTTCATCAACCCGATTGGCGGCTACGGCTTCGGCCACGTCTCTGCCGAGTTCGTCGCCCAGAAGATGAAGCCGGGCGGCAAGGTGCTCGCGTTGCGTATCCTGCCCGGCGTCGACGTGCTGGAAACCCGTTGGTCTGCGGCGAAGGTCGCCTTCGACAGGGCCGGCGTCAACGTGGTCGGCGTCGAGTTCACCGACGGCGACCCGGCCAAGACCAAGAAAATCGTCGACGACTACATCCAGCGGTACGGCACGATCGACGGTGTCTGGATGGATGCGGGGGCGGTCGCGGTCGCCGCGGTCGAAGCGTTCCTGGACGCGGGCAAGCCCGTGCCACCGATCAACGGTGAGGATCAGCTCGACTTCCTGAAGCTGTGGAAGGACAAGAAACTCACCGCGATCGCGCCGACGTACCCGACCTATCAGTGGCGGACTCCGGTCATCGCCGCGCTGAGGATCCTCGACGGCGAAGCCGTGCCCGACCCGTGGAAGCTGCCGCAGCCGGTCATCACCCAGGACAACCTGGACCAGTACCTGGACCCTGGCATGCCGCCGCTGCACTACGCGATGTGCGGCTGCACCGACCTGCCGGGTTACCCACAGCGCTGGAAGTAGGCGGCGATGCGCGCCATCGGCATCAGCCCGTGGGTGTGGGCCTCGCCGGTCACCGACGCGGTCCTCGCCGAATTGGTCCCACGCATCGCCGCGTTCGGCTTCGACGCGGTCGAGTTGCCGATCGAGCAACCCGGCGACTGGGATCCGGTGCGTACCCGTGATCTGCTCGCGGCGCACCAGCTCCGCGCGGCGGCCGTCTGTGCGGTCACCTCGCCTGGGCGTGATCTCGTGAACGCCGCACCGGACGTGATCGAGGCGACCGCGGCGTACCTCAGGTACTGCGTGGACAGCGCGGCGGCCATCGGGGCCGCATGCGTCGGAGGCCCTGTCTACGCCGCGGTCGGGCGTACCTGGCGCATGTCTGCCACAGCTCGGGTGGCCTGCTACGCGGACTTCCGCCGGGCACTGGCGCCGGTGGCCGACCATGCCGGGGAGCGGGGCGTGAGCATCGGCGTGGAGGCGCTCAACCGGTACGAGACGAGCGTCGTGAACACCGTCGAGCAGGTGGTGGAACTGATCGACGGCCTCCCGCCGAACGTCGGCCTCATGATCGACACGTATCACATGAACATCGAGGAGGCTGACCCCTACGCCGCACTCGCCCTCGCCGGTCCGCGAATCAAGCACGTCCAGGTCAGCGGCACCCACCGGGGTGCCCCCGGCACGGATCACTTCGACTGGCCCCGCTTCTTCGCCGCGCTGGCCGAGGCCGGCTACCGCGGCGCCGTCTGCATCGAGTCGTTCACCGCGCAGAACGAGGCCATCGCCACTGCCGCCTCGATCTGGCGCCCGCTCGCCCCGTCGCAGGACGCCCTCGCCCGCGACGGGTTGTCCTACCTCCAAAGGGTCATCGAGGGATCGACAACTATCACTTGACGTGGAAAGCGGCGACGCCTAAAGTTCGCCCTAACGTCATACGTCATATGTATCTTTCACCGCTGGTGGAGACCGCGGTTGCGGCCTCGACCTGTCTCGGCCCCGACCCGTCGGACGGCTCGCCACCGTCCGGCGGTCGGCGTCGGCGAAGCGGATCTCACAGCCCCGCCCGTCCCGAGACCCGGCCACATCGAGGCCGGGTTGGCCCGGGTGCCGCACTGCGGGATCGCCCCTCCCCGCCCCACCGTCAGGAGGAGTCTCGTTGTTTGTGTCATCGTCCTTCGCGGTGCGAAAACACCTGCTGGCCGCATTCTCCACGGCGGCGTTGACCGCCACCGCCGTCGTGGCCTCCGCCGCGCCCGCCTCGGCGGCCCCCACGACCCTCTATGCCTCCCCGTCCGGCACCGGCACCGTCTGTTCCAGCGCGCAGCCGTGCTCGCTGACGGCGGCGCAGGCCGCGGTGCGGTCGCTGAACGACGCGATGTCGGACGACATCGTGGTGCAGTTGGCCGACGGTGTGTACCGGCTGTCGGCACCGTTGCGGCTGACCGCCGACGACTCGGGCTCCAACGGTCACACGATCGTATGGCGGGCGGCCCCTTCGGCACGCCCGGTGATCAGCGGGGCCCGGGCGGTCACCGGATGGTCACTGGCCGACGCGGGTCGGAACATCTGGCGGGCCAACGTTGGCACCGGCATCGACGCCCGGCAACTGTACGTCGACGGCGCGGTCGCCACCCGTGCGCGTGTACAGGTGAACCGGGCGGACTTCACCGCCTCCACCGTCGGGATGAGGTTCTCCAACGGTGCCTTGAGCTATCTGAACAACCTGGCCAACCAGAACCGGGTCGAGATGGAGAGCGTCAACTCGTTCACCGACCGGTACTCGCCGGTGCAAAGCATCAGCGGAAACCTCATCACGATGCAGCAGCCCGCGTGGAACAACAACAACTTCGGCTACGACACCTTCACCAGCCCGCACCGGGCCGGCCCGCTGTACCTGACCAATGCGTACGAGTTCCTCGATGTGCCGGGCGAGTGGTATCTCAACCCGGGGACGGGTGTTCTGTTCTACATTCCGCTCGCCGGCCAGAACATGAGCACCGTCAGCGTGGAGCTGCCGACGCAGCAGTCCCTCGTGAGTATCGGGGGTACCTACGACGCGCCGGCGCATCACATCACGTTCAGCGGGATCACGTTCACCGGTACGAGCTGGTTGGGTCCCAGCAGCAACCAGGGCTACGTCGACCAGCAGACCGGCGCCTACCTCGCCGGGAACTGGAGCTGGCCCAGCTTCTCGTCATGCCACAACGGCTGCCCCCAGTTCGAGGCCGCCCGACCGCACTGGTTCCAGATGCCCGCCGCGGTGCAGATCTCCGCAGCCAACTCCATCACCCTCACCGACTCCCGGTTCGTGAACCTGGGCCAGACGGCCATCGGCGTCGGCAACGACGCGAACGCGCACGCGAGCGGGGTGGGCCTGGGCGCCAGGAACATCACCATCACCCGGTCCGAGATCGCCAGAAGCTCAGCCGGTGGCATCCTGGTCGGCGGCGTTCGCGCCGACGCGCACCACCCCAGCGACCAGCGGATGGTCAACCGGGACATCACCATCAGCAACAACCGCATCCACGACCTCGGGGCGGACTACCGGGGCATCGTCTCTGTCCTGACCACCTACGTCACCAACGCCACCGTCTCCCACAACGAGGTCTACAACATGCCGTACTCCGGTATGTCGATCGGCTACGGCTGGGGCTCCAACGACGCCGGCGGCAGCAACCACTACGCCAACCGCGGCCTGTACAACTACCAGCCGCGGTACACCACACCCACCACCGCCGCCAACAACCGGCTCATCGGCAACTACATCCACGACGTGATGCAACAGATGAACGACGGCGGATGCATATACACGCTCGGATGGAACCCGGACGCGCTGATCAGCGGGAATCACTGCCTGCGGACCAACGGCTACTTCGGGGTCTACTTCGACGAGGGCTCGAAGTACTACACCGCCACCAACAACGTCTTCTCGAACACCGGTACGTGGGCGACAGCCAACTACTGGGGTGGCGAGAACATGGGCAACTGGACCGTCACCAACAACTGGTCGACCAACGGCAGCACCAATATCACCAACGGCGACCGTGGCAACGTCGTCTACGGCAACGTCACCGTCACCAACGGCAACTGGCCGTCGGGCGCCCAGGCCGTGATGGCGTCCGCCGGGCCGCAGGACGGCACCACCCCGCCGAACGGCCGGATCGTGGGTGTGCAGTCGGGACGGTGCCTGGACGTGCCGGGCGCCACCAACGGCACCCAGGTCCAACTGTGGGACTGCACCGGTGCCGCGAACCAGACCTGGACCCAGACGTCGAGCAAGCAGCTCATGGTGCACGGCACCAAGTGTCTGGACGCCAACGGGCAAGGCGTCAGCAACGGCACAGCCGTCATCATCTGGGACTGCAACGGCCAGGCCAACCAGCAGTGGAACGTCAATGCCAACGGCACCATCACCGGCGTCCAGTCCGGGCTGTGCCTGGACGCCAGCGGTGCGGGTACCGCCAACGGCACCAGGATCCACCTCTGGTCCTGTCACGGCGGCACCAACCAGCAATGGGCGATGCGATAGCCGGAGTCACGTCACCGAACTTGGCTGACGTATAGAGGGAGCCGACGCGAGTGTGCCTCGCCAAGGGCGTGTGGGTCGGTCGCGCGACCGACCCACACGGTGGAGCACTTCCTCTCATCCTGCTCGCCCTCCGGGCCGGCGAGCTGCCCGTCAGACGGGTGTGCGCCGCGACGAACTACGGAAACAGCGGTGAGACCCGTGTCGAGTCATACCTCCGATAAAGGAGACACGGTCGTGTTGCTTCGCAAACTCTCCGTCCCCTGGATAGGGGCGATGATGGCTGTCATGATGGCGGCCGCCGTCGGGATGTACGTCGTCACGACTGTCACATCCGCGGCCGCCGCCACCACCGCGGGCTGCGGCAAGGCTCCAGGGCTGAACAGCGGCACCCACACCATCCAGAGCAGCGGCAAGAGCCGCAGCTTCATCCTTCGGCTCCCGGACAGCTACAACAACAACTATCCCCACCGGCTTGCCTTCGGGTTCCACTGGTGGGGCGGCACCGCCAACGACGTCGCGTCCGGCGGGAGCGACGGATACGCCTGGGCCTACTACGGCATGCTCTCGCAGTCGAACAACACCACGATCTTTGTCGCCCCGCAGGGAATCGGCAACGGCTGGGCCAATTCCAACGGTGAGGACGTCACCTTCACCGACGACATGATCCGCGTGATCGAGAATGCTCTGTGTGTCGACACGACACAACGGTTTTCGGTCGGGTTCAGTTACGGCGGGGCGATGAGCTACTCGCTGGCGTGCTCCCGACCCACCATGTTCCGCGCGGTCGCCGCGATCGCGGCACCTGGGCCGATCAGCGGATGCAGCGGCGGCACCCAGCCAGTGGCGTACATGGGCATCCACGGCATCAACGACAACATCCAAAGCGGACGATCGCTGCGCGACAGGTTCGTCAGGAACAACGGTTGTGCCGCGCAGAACGCACCCGAACCCGCGGCGGGCAGCCGGACCCACATCACCACCACCTACTCGTGCCGGACCGGGTACCCGGTGGTCTGGGCCGCGTTCGACGGCGGCCACCAACAAGGCCCCGTCGACGGGTGTGCCGGCTGTGAGAGCGGCGCGAGGAGCTGGGTCAAGCCGGAGGTGTGGCGGTTCTTCACCCAGTTCGGGTCCACTCCGCCACCGAGCACCCCGCCGCCATCGAGCACACCGCCCGGCGCGCAGAACGTGATGATCGCGGGTAGCCAGGCCGGCCGTTGCGTCGACATCCCTGGTTCCAGCACCAGCAACGGCACTCGGGTACAGCTGTGGGACTGCCACGGTGGCACCAACCAGCGCTGGACCCACACCGCCAACCGCACCCTGACCGCCCAGGGCAACAAATGCCTGGATGCCAGCGGGGCGGGCAGCGGCAACGGTACCGCCGTGATCATCTGGGACTGCCACGGCGGCGCCAACCAGCAGTGGAACCTGAACGCCAACGGGACCATCACCGCGGTCCAGTCGGGGCTGTGTCTCGACGCCGTCGGTTCCGGCACGGCGAACGGGACGCAACTTCACCTCTGGGCCTGCCACGGCGGCGCCAACCAGCAGTGGAGCCTGCGGAACTGACAGTATTCGAGGCCAGGCAACCGACGGATCCGCGTGCCACCGGAACACCGTGGCTGCTGAACCACCCGGACAGCAGTGACGGTGTTCCAGTCGCGCCCCCGTACGGTCGTGGCGCACCGACTGGGCTGACCGCGTTAACCGCGCGTGCCTAGCGCCGCAGGCGGGTCGGCTCGCCCGGTCCGCTGCGGCGCACCACCCAGGCCTCGGTGATGTGGGTGAACATCGTCTCGGCGGCACCGGCTGGGTCGTGGGCGGCGATCCGCTCGTAGATGCGCCGGTGGCCGTGGTTGGACGCCACGCACAAGGCGCGCTCGGTGCGGCCCACGTAGCGGGCCGTGTTGATGACCTGGCTTTCCAGGGCGCGTACGACGGCGCGGGCGATGCGGTTTCCCGACGCCTGCATGACGGTGTCGTGGAACATCCGGTCGTGGTTGTGGTAGGAATCGGGGTCGTCGACGAGTTCGTCCATCTGGTCGACCAGTGCGCGCAGCCGTTCGACGGTCTCGTCGTCGGCCAGCCGGGCGGCGAGGTTCGCCATGTCGGACTCCAGCACGCGGCGGGTGACGACCAGGTCGTCGAGAATGGCGAGGCTCTCGTCCTCGGCGATGGTGGCGCCGAGGACGAGTTGGTCGAGCATGTTCCACATCGCCGGTGGGGTGACCATTGTGCCGGTGCCTTGGCGGACCTGCACCAGCCCCTTCTCCTGAAGGATCTTCACCGCCTCGCGCACGACGGTGCGGCTGACCGAGAAGGTCTCGCAGAGCACCGGCTCGGGTGGTAGCGGCGAACCCGACGGATGGATCCCGCGGACGATGCGCTGCACCAGTTCGGCCGTGACCGCGGTGGCGAGGTTGGCCGGTCGCCGAGTCCAGGCAGGGGGCCCGGCGACGCCCGTGGCCCACTTCGCTGCTGCCGTCATATCACCCTCCGAGACCCGTGGGCACATCACGAGCGCTCATCACTATACGCCAATGCGTTGACGTCATACGTCATACGAGTTACGTTCCCGTGTGATCCTCCGCCAACGGCCGGTCCCGGCCACCTCCGGAGAGGAAACAGCGATGAAGCAATGGGCACGGTGGTCGGTGGTCCTGGTTGCCGGGCTGGCCTTGGTCGGCTGTGGTAGTGCCTCAGAATCGGACTCCTCATCCGGTGGTTCGGACGGCAAACTCGTCGTCTGGGACTGGAAGTCGGGCGACCCCTCTGCGGCCTCATACATTGAGAGGGCGAAGGCCGACTTCGCCAAAAAGCATCCGGGCGTGACGGTCGAGTTCGTCGCGCAGCCCTTCGAGCAGTACTACACCCTGCTCGGTGCCGCCATTCAGGCCGGCAAGGGACCGGACGTCATGCTCTTCAACGGCGGCGGGCAGATCCGCGACCGGGTGGATTCGCTGGTGCCACTGGACGAATACGTCGGCGATGACAAGCAACGGCTGGCGGGGTGGGAGGCATTCGCCCGGGACGGCAAAACCTACGCCGCCCCGGTGACCCTGCAGGGTCACCCGATCTACTACAACAAGTCGCTCTACCAGAAGGCTGGGCTGGACCCGGAGCGGCCGGCCGCCAACTGGAACGAGTTCGTCGCGAACTGTCAGGCCATCACCAAGGCAACCGGAGCGAAGTGCTTCGCGCAGGGGAACAAGGAAGGCATCGGCATCCAGTTCTTCCTGTCCGGCCTGGCCTCGGGCGTCCTCTCGCCGCAGGAGTACGACGACTGGATAGCCGGCAAGCGCAACTGGACGTCGCCGGGCGTCAAGCGGGTCTTCTCGCTGTGGAAAGAGGTCAACGACCAGGGCCTGAACAACGACGGGGCCAACTCGACGGCGATGTTCAACGACGCGTTCGCGGTGTTCCAGTCTGGCAAGGCCTCGCATGTGATCGGCCTGATGTCGGACATCGGGCACTGGAAGGACTTCGCCGAGTTCCTCGACGCCCGCAACGTCGGCGTCATGACGTCACCGGTCGTGACGGCCGGCACCACCCCGAGCCTTCCCTACGATGGCGGTATCGGCTACGCGGTCGCGAAATGGACCAAGGACCCGAAGGTCGCCGCCGACCTGGTGCGGTCGTTGACCTCGACCGACGCGCTGAAGGTGTTCTACGCCGACGCGGGGGCGATCGCCTCGGACACCACGATCGACGTGTCCAGCGCCGGTCCGGCCGTCGCGACGATCGTGTCGGAGATCAAGGACGGTAAGCCGGCCCTGCACGTGGCCCTGTCATCCAAGACGCTGGACCTGATGGGACGGCTGTCGCAGCAGCTGCTGAGCGGATCGGTCACGGTGGACAAGGCGGTAGACGAGCTGGCCAAATCCGACCAGGCGGGTTGATCCGTGTCGCTTCGGAGCTCGTCGCCGCCGGCTCACCCGGCCGACGCCGCGGGGGCCGACGGGCCACCCACCGGACACAGAGGGGCTCGTCGCGCGGCTGCGGCTCGCTCACGCCGTCCGTCCGGCGGCCGACGCACCGAACGTCTGGCACCATATGTCCTGGTCGCTCCCGCCGTCCTGATCATCGTCGTGCTGCGGCTGTGGCCGCTGCTGCTGGGCGTCAACTTCTCCTTCACCGGCGACGGTGAGCGCAACGGCACCACGGTCGGCCTCGACAACTACCGCGACCTGCTCGAGGATCCGCTGTTTCGCGGCGCACTGCGCAATGTGGGACTGCTGGTACTGCTGCTGCCGATCGCCGTCGCCATCCCGGGCCTGCTGGCCACGTTCATCTACCTCCGCGTACCGGGGCATCGGTTCTTCCGCGGCGTGTACTTCTTCCCGGCCGTACTCTCGCCGGTGATCGTCGGCGCGATCTTCAACCTGCTGCTGGCCTTCGATGGTCCGTTGAATGCCGTCCTCGGCGGTATCGGCATCGGACCGGTCGACTGGCTGGGCGACCCACGCGCGGCCATAGTCACGGTCGTGGCCGTGCACGTCTGGGCGACCTTCGGCATGGCTCTGGTGGTGTTCCTGGCCGGTTTCGCCACCCTGGACGGCGCGCTGCTGGACGCCGCCCGGGTCGACGGGGCCTCGCTTGCGCAGACCATCCGGCACGTCATCATTCCCGGCCTGTCCCGGACCATCCAGTTCGTCTTCGTGACCACGATGATCGGGATGCTGACGTCGATGTTCGGTCTGCTCTACATCATGACCAGCGGCGGCCCGGAGGGGTCGACCTACCTGCCGGAGTACTACATCTGGATCCAGCAGGGCCAGATGAACCGCCCCGCACTGGCCTCGGCCGCCTCGACGGTCCTGTTCCTGATCATGGTCGTTTTCGGCCTGTTGCAGCTCAGCCTGCTGCGCCGGAGCGGAAGGACGGAGTGATGTCGCGGATCCGGTGGGGCAGGTGGCTGCTGGCCGTGCCGATGGCGGCGCTGGCCCTGGCAACGATGTATCCGCTGGTCTTCACCGCCAACGTGGCGATGAAGACCCGCCGCGAGTACATCCTCGACCGGTTCTCGCTGGCCAGCGCGTTGCGGTGGGAGAACATCGCCGCGGCGTGGCACAGCGTGGGCATGGCCCGCTACCTCCTGAACTCGGTCGCCGTGGTGACCTGCTCCGTAGCGCTGCTGCTGCTGATCGGGTCGATGGCCGGATTCGCGCTGAGCCAGCTGCGCTTCCGCGGCTCATCGACACTGTTTCTGGTTTGCCTCGTGGCGCTGTTCATCCCGTTCCAGGTGATCATGGTGCCGCTGGTGAGGATCATGGCCGAGGGCGGCCTGACGGACACCTATCCCGGACTCGTCCTTGCCTATGTCGCTCAGTTCCTGCCGTTCACGGTCTTCCTGATGACCAGCTACTACCGGGGCGTGCCGACCGAGATCGTGGACGCCGCGCGGATCGACGGAAGCACACCGTACGGCGTCTACCGGCGGATCATGCTGCCGATGGGTGCCCCGGCGCTGCTGTCGGTGGGCATTCTCGACGCGTTGTTCTGCTGGAACGACGTGCTCATCTCCCTGCTGCTGATGCCGTCGGCCGATCACCGCACGCTGATGGTCGGCGTCACGTCGCTGCGCGGCCAGTACTCCGACGACATTCCCACCTTCGCGGCAGGCGTCCTCATCGCCGCGGTACCGGTGCTGGTCACGTACCTGTTCCTGCAGCGCCAGATTGCCGACGGGATGACGGCCGGCTCGACGAAAGGCTGACATGCGGATCACCGGATACCGGACCTTGATGACGGTGCAGAAGTGGGGTCGCGCGGTGGGCGACGCCAACGGCGTCTACCCCGACGGCATCATGCCGGTGCCGATCATCATGGTGGAGACGGACGAGGGAATCACCGGAGTCGGCCTGGGAGCGCACGTGGAAGCCGATGCCGTCTTCGCCGCCATCGACGGCGAGGATCCTCGGGCGGTGACCGCGCTCTACGATCGCATGCTGCGTCAGACCTTCAAGGCCGGCCACGCCGGCGTCGTGTTCGGCACGATCGGCGCGTTCGACACCGCACTGTGGGACATCAAGGCACAGGTCGCCGGCGAGCCGCTGTGGAGGCTTCTCGGCGGCCGGGACCGGACCGTCCACGCCTACGCCTCCGGCCTGGACTTCGCCCTGACCGACGACGAGCTCGTCGCCACGTATGAGGCATACGGACGACGCGGGCTGCGCGCCGCGAAACTGAAGGGCGGCCTGGACATCGAGCGGGACCGGCACCGGTTGATGCTCGTGCGCGACGTGCTGACCGAGGCGGCGCGCGGGGTGCGGCCGGGGCTGATGCTGGACGCGAACGAGTCCTGGAGCCGCAAACAGGCGGTCCGCCATATCAGCGAGATCGAACGCACGCTGGACCTGACCTGGATCGAGGAGCCGGTCCGGCGCTGGGACGCCGACGGCCTCGCCGCGGTCAGCCGCGGCGTTCGCACGTCGGTCGCCAGCGGGGAGAACCTGACCGGGCTGGAGCAGTTCCGCCCGCTGATCGCCGCCGGCAGCCTCGACATCGTCCAGACCGCCGCAGTTTGGGGAGTCACCCATTTCCTGCGCGTGTCCGCGCTGGCCCAGGCCCACGACCTGCCGGTCAGCCCGGTCGGAAACACGCCTGTCGCTCTGCTGCACGCGGCGACCTCGGTGCCCAACCACATCGCCAGCGAGCTGCAGGACCTTGAGCCGCCCGTCGGGCTGGACGTGGACGTGGACGTCGAAGACGGCGCTTTCATCCTGGGCGACTCGCCGGGCCTGGGAATCCGGGTGGACGAGGTCGCGATCACCGCCGCCCGTGGAGAAAGGAAATTCATGCCCGGTGGGCCACAGGTACGACCGGAACAGGCCGGCCGGCGGCTGCTCGCGGTCGATCGTGGCGGGGCCACGCTCCTGCCGCCATCCGTCGATGGCCGCCCGGTCCTGGTCGCCGCCGAGACGCCGTGGGTCGACCGACGCTGACCTCCGCCGAGCTCGCCGCCGGGACCAGGCCAAGCCCCACAGGAAGGAAAGTCGCCGTGGCATCGCCCGCGACCGGAGTGTTCGGTCCATGCGCAGGCAACACGCACGCGCAGGCGTCAGAGGCGGTCGGACCGACCGAAGCCCGGCCGGAGGCGTAGACCGGTCATGGCACAGGCTGCCGGCGCCGACGAGACGAGCTTGGTCACCGCCGCCCAGGCCGGCGACGGGCGTGCCCTCGACGAACTCTTCACGGCCTACCTGCCGGTGGTGTACACGATTGTCCGTAGGGCGATCGACAGCCGTCCGGACGTCGACGACGTCGTGCAGGACACCATGCTGCGTGTCCTTCGGGCGCTGCGCACGCTGCGCACTCCGGACAGCTTCGAGCCGTGGCTCATGGCGATCACCATGCGCCAGGTCAGCACCTACCTGCGGCGACGACAGGCGACCGCCGGACGGACCACCGATCTCGGCGAGGTGATCGACGCGGCGGACGCCGACACCGAGGGCCTGACCATGCTGCGCCTGGAACTGTCCGATCAGCGGCGGCAGGTGGTGCGGGCCAGCCGGTGGCTCGATCGTGACGACCGGCTGCTGCTGTCGCTGTGGTGGCTGGAGGCCGCAGGGCAGCTGACCAGGACCGAACTGGCGGCGGAACTGGGAACGAGCGTGGCCCACGCCGGCGTGCGAGTCCAACGGATGCGCAACCGACTGGAGTTGAGCAGATCGCTCGTGGCGGCACTGGAGGCCTCGCCCATCTGTGCCGGGTTGACCGCGGTGCTGGAGGGTTGGGACGGGGCACCTGGTCCGCTGTGGCGCAAGCGCGTCGTACGGCACACACGATCCTGTCAGCGTTGCCTCCGCGCCGCCGACCGGCTTCTCGCGCCGGAGAGCCTGCTGGTCGACCTCGCGCTTCCTCCCGCTTCGATGTCGCGCCGCCGTGGTGCTCGGCAAGGGCAGGCTCGTCGCAAGAGCGACGGTGACCGGCCCGGTGGCGGCCCTGGCCACCGCGCCCGCGTCGGGGTGGCGCAGGTAGGCGTCAAGGCTGAACTCCTCGGCCGACTCGCCCAGGTGATCGGAGCCTGCCCCTCGCAGCGGCGATCAGGCACGGTCCTCGTGGGCGCTCCGGTCACGGCGACGACGGGGTACTCTGCCGCACTCCGTCGCATCGAGACCCGTCCGGAGCCCCTGCCCGGCACCGGCACCTGTGGGGTGTGACCGAGGCGATCAGCCCACGCTGGGGTCCAGCGAGCCATCCAACCGCTTTCCGCCCCGCGGAACGGGGCGACCATTGGCCACCGGGACCGATAACAGAAACCGATATGCCTTTTCCTGCCATCGTCACGACAATTCGGTTTCGAAAAGGTGTTATTGATGGCGTACCTGGCAAGTCCGGGTTCGGTCAGGTGCGCCAGGGACGAATCCAGGGGTCTGCCGATGATGGGCCTCTTGAATAGTTGGAAACAATCTGGCAATATGATATCCGTCAATGTATGACGGATATTAATTTCCGTCCGCCGGAGCGAGGTGCAAGCGAGTCAGTGATGTTGATGCCGGTGCGGCGAGGTGGCCGGACTTCGAAAGGTTCTGACAATGAACGATCTCGTCTATTCGGCGAGTCCGCCCGGGCTGCGGTGGACAAGAGCGACACTGTCCCTGTTGCTGGTCGGTCTGCTTGGAGCCGGCATGTCGTTGATCTCCGCTGGTTCCGCCACCGCCGGCACCACGCTGGGCGCGGCGGCGGCGGAGAAGGGGCGGTACTTCGGCGCCGCCGTCGGGACGTACAAGTTCAATGACAACACGTACATGACGGTCCTCAACCGCGAGTTCAACAGCGTTGTCGCCGAGAACGAGATGAAGTGGGACGCGACCGAGCCGCAGCGGGGAGTGTTCAACTACAGCGCCGGCGACCGCATCGTCGGTCACGCCCGTTCCCGGGGCATGTCGGTGCGCGGCCATACCTTGCTGTGGCACACCCAGCAGCCCACATGGGCGCAGCGACTGTCCGGCACCGACCTGCGCAACGCCGCCATCAACCACGTCACCCAGGTGGCCACCCACTACCGGGGGCAGATCCACTCCTGGGACGTGGTCAACGAGGCGTTTGCCGACGGCGGCAGCGGCGGCCGGCGTGACTCGAACCTGCAACGCACCGGAAACGACTGGATCGAAGTGGCGTTCCGCGCCGCCCGCGCCGCCGACCCGGGCGCGAAGCTGTGCTACAACGACTACAACACCGACGGGATCAACGCGAAGTCGACCGGCATCTACAACATGGTCCGCGACTTCAAGGCCCGCGGTGTGCCGATCGACTGCGTCGGCATCCAGTCCCACCTGGGCACCTCGATCCCCGGCGACTATCAGGCCAACCTCCAGCGCTTCGCGGACCTGGGCGTGGACGTGCAGATCACCGAGCTGGATGTCACCCAGGGAGCCAACCAGGCCAGCATCTACGCCACCGTCACGCGCGCCTGCCTGGCGGTCGCACGCTGCACCGGCATCACCGTGTGGGGCGTGCGGGACTGTGACTCGTGGCGTGGCGGCGAGAACGCGTTGCTGTTCGACTGCGCCGGCAACAAGAAGCCCGCCTACACCGCGGTCCTCGACACACTGAACGGCGGACCGAACCCCAATCCGACCACCCCGACGCCGGGCCCGAACGGTAACCGGCTGCGCGGTGAGGCCTCCGGTCGCTGCCTGGACATCAGCGGGGCTTCCTCCGCCAACGGCGCACAGGCACAGATCTGGGACTGCCACACCGGCGCGAACCAGCAGTTCACCCAGAACGCAGCCACCCTGCAGACCATGGGCAAATGCCTGGACGTCGCATCCAACGCCCCCGCCGGCACCCGGGTGCAGATCTGGGACTGCCACGGCGGCGCCAACCAGCAGTGGAACCACAACAGCAACGGCACGATCAGCAACACCCAGACCGGCCTGTGCCTGGACGTCAACAGCGGCGGCACCGCCAACGGCACCGCGGTCATCGTCTGGAACTGCCACGGCGGCACCAACCAACGCTGGACACGAGCCTGAGGCTCGTTTCCACACCAACTCCGCCTGCTGATCGCAGAGTCGGGAGCGCGGCTTCCAGGCCGCACGGCGGCGGCGACATGACGCCAACATGTTCGTCGCCCGCGACCTGGAAGGGCCGGCGTGGAGGGGGCAAACTCCGCGCCGGCCCGGCCCGTGACCGCAGCCACCAGCGCCCATCTTCCGCCTGCGTGCGGAGCGCTCCCACCGCTGCCCGACGGAGCGCATCAGCGCCGGGCCTGAGCCTGACAGTCCACCCCCGCCGCACTGTTCGGAAGGATCTCGATGTCTGAAGTGACACGGAGGCAGCTTTTCACCGCCGGAGCCGCCGGGGCGGGAGCAGCCCTGCTCCCCGCGGGTTGGACCGCCGTAGCCCGCGCTGGCTCGGTGCCGCCGCCGCAGGTGCTCGCCGCCAACGACATGGCGCTCTGGTACGACGAACCGGCCGGCGCCGACTGGTTGCGGGCGCTGCCGATCGGCAACGGACGCCTCGGCGCGATGGTGTTCGGAAACATCGACACAGAACGACTTCAGCTCAACGAGGACACCATCTGGGCCGGCCGTCCCTACGACTCCGCCAACACCCGCGGCGCGGCCGCGCTGCCGGAGATCCGGCGGCTGGTCTTCGCTGACCAGTGGGGCCAGGCGCAGACGTTGATCGACCAGGCCATGCTCGGTCGGCCGGCCGGGCAGTTGGCCTATCAGCCGGTCGGAAACCTGCGGCTCGCCTTCGGTAGCGCCAGCGGGGCGTCGCAGTACATCCGGACGCTCGATCTCACCACCGCGACCGTCACCACCACGTACGTGCACAACGGTGTGCGGTACCAGCGTGAGGTGTTCGCGTGTGCTCCGGATCAGGTGATCGTCGTGCGTCTCACCGCCGACCGGGCCAACTCGATCACGTTCAACGCCACCTTCGACAGCCCTCAGCGAACCACCGTGTCCAGTCCGGACGCGGCGACGATCGGCCTCGACGGAATCTCCGGAAACATGGAAGGCATCAACGGGTCGGTCCGGTTTCTCGCCCTCGCGAACGCCGTCGCCACCGGCGGCACGGTCAGCAGCTCCGGCGGCACCCTGCGGGTTGCCGGAGCCACCAGCGTCACCCTGCTGGTCTCGATCGGCTCCAGCTACGTCAACTACCGCATCGTCAACGGCGACTACCAGGGCATCGCGCGCACCCGCCTCAGCGCGGCCCGCAGCCTCGGCTACGAGCAACTGCGCAGCAGGCACCTGGCCGACTACCAGGCGCTGTTCAACCGCGTCTCGATCAACCTGGGCCGCACCGCGGCGGCCGACCAGCCGACCGACGTGCGGATCGCCCAACACGCGAGCGCCACCGACCCGCAGTTCTCCGCGCTGCTGTTCCAGTTCGGCCGATACCTGCTGATCTCCTCGTCGCGTCCCGGCACCCAGCCGGCCAACCTACAGGGCATCTGGAACGAGTCGATGGCTCCGCCCTGGGACTCGAAATACACGATCAACGCCAACCTGCCGATGAACTACTGGCCCGCCGACACGACGAACCTCTCCGAGTGCTTCCTGCCGGTCTTCGACATGATCAGGGAGCTGGCCGTGACGGGTGCCCGCACCGCCCAGGCCCAGTACGGCGCCGGCGGGTGGGTCACCCACCACAACACCGACGGGTGGCGGGGCTCCTCGGTCGTGGACGGGGCGCTGTGGGGCATGTGGCAGACCGGCGGCGCCTGGCTGGCCACCCTGGTCTGGGACCACTTCCTGTTCACCGGGGACATCGAGTTCCTTCGCGCCAACTACCCGGCGATGAAGGGTGCTGCCCAGTTCTTCCTGGACACCCTGGTCACGCATCCGACGCTTGGTTACCTGGTCACCAACCCGTCGAACTCGCCGGAGCTGCCCCACCACTCCGGCGTCAGCGTCTGTGCCGGCCCCACCATGGACAACCAGATCCTGCGTGACCTGTTCGAGGGCGTAGCTCGGGCCAGCGAGACGCTCGGCGTGGACATCCCCATGCGGTCCCAGCTCCGGGCGGCCAGGGACCGGCTGCCACCGATGCGCGTCGGTTCCCGCGGCAACATCCAGGAGTGGCTGGCCGACTGGATCGAGACCGAGCGCAACCACCGGCACATCTCCCATCTGTACGGGCTGCATCCCAGCAACCAGATCACCAGGCGCGGCACCCCGCAGCTGTACGAGGCCGCGCGGCGAACCCTGGAGTTGCGCGGTGACGACGGGACGGGCTGGTCACTCGCCTGGAAAATCAACTACTGGGCGCGGATGGAAGACGGCGCGCGTGCGTACAAACTCATCCGCGACCTGGTCCGGACCGACCGGCTGGCGCCGAACATGTTCGACCTGCATCCGCCGTTCCAGATCGATGGCAACTTCGGCGCCACCGCCGGCATCGCCGAGATGCTCCTGCACAGCCACAACGGCGAGCTGCACCTGCTGCCGGCGCTGCCGTCGGTCTGGCCGACCGGGCAGGTGGCGGGTCTGCGGGGGCGCGGTGGATACACCGTCGGCATGTCGTGGACCGGTGGCCAGGCCGACGAGTTCCTCGTCCGGGCCGACCGCGACGGCACCGTCAAACTGCGCGCCCGACTGTTCACCGGAAGCCACACCATCGTCGACGTCATCGACGGCAGCACACCCGCCACGACCCGGCCCGAGACCGACGTCGTCCAGGTCGCCGTCCGGGCCGGTCACACCTACCGCGTCGCGCGGCCGGGGGTGACGCCGTCGCCGACGCTGAGCGCCACCCCGACCGTGAGCCCGACCGCCTCGCCCTCGCCGACGGTGAGCCCGAGCAGTACACCGCCGCCGTCCGGGGCGCGTGCGGTGTACGCGGTGACGAGTTCCTGGCCGGGCGGCTTCCAGGCCGAGGTGACGGTGACCGCCGGCTCCTCGCCGATCCGGGGGTGGACCGTTTCCTGGACCTTTCCCAATGGACAGGTCATCAACCAGATGTGGGGCGGCTCCTACACGCAGAGCGGGGCGAACGTGACGGTGACCAACGCCGCCTACAACGGCGCGCTGCCGGCTGGCGGTTCCGCGAGCTTCGGTTTCATCGCCACCGTGACCGGAGCCAACAACCCACCGAACGAACTGGACTGCACGACGACCTGAGCCGCATGGTGGCCGGCTCGATCACCCTGATCCGAGCCGGCCACCAGACGCCGGTACCGTGCTGCCGCGGATCGTCAGGACTGGGCGAACGCGGCGTCGAACGCCGCGGCCGGCGGCTCGAACGCCAACTGCCGGACGAAGCGCAGCGCTTCCGGAGCGCCGATCAGCCGGTCCATGCCGGCATCCTCCCACTCGATCGAGATCGGCCCGTCGTACCCGATCGCGTTGAGCGCCCGGAAGCAGTCTTCCCACGGCACATCGCCGTGCCCGGTCGACACGAAATCCCAGCCGCGCCGCAGATCGGCCCACGGCAGATGCGACGACAGCCGTCCCCGCCGGCCGTCACCGGTGCGGACCTTCGCGTCCTTGCAGTCGACGTGATAGATACGGTCGGCGAAGTCCAGGATGAAGGCGGCCGGGTCGAGTTCCTGCCACACGAAGTGGGACGGATCCCAGTTGAGCCCGAAGGCCGGCCGCCGTCCGACCGCCTCCAGCGTGCGCACGGTGGTGTAGTAGTCGTAGGCGATCTCGCTCGGATGGACTTCGTGCGCGAAGCGCACACCCACCTCGTCGAAGACGTCGAGGATCGGGTTCCAACGGTCGGCGAAGTCACGGTACCCGGCGTCGATCATCGTCGGCGGTGCCGGCGGGAACATCGCCACGGTGTGCCAGATCGACGAGCCGGTGAACCCCACGACGGTACGGACGCCGAGCTTGGCCGCCGCCCGCGCGGTGTCCTTCATCTCCTCGGCAGCCGCCTGCCGGACCTGCTCGGGGTCACCGGAGCCCCAGATACGCGCCGGCAGGATCGCCTTGTGTCGTTCGTCGATCGGGTGGTCGCACACCGCCTGCCCGGCCAGGTGGTTGGAGATCGTCCAGACGCCGAGGTTGTACTTGGCGAGTGTCTCGCGCTTGCGGTCGACGTACGAGTCGTCGGCCAGCGCACGGTCGACCTCGAAGTGGTCGCCCCAGCAGGCGATCTCCAGACCGTCGTATCCCCAGTCGGCTGCCAGCCGGCACACCTCCTCGAACGGCAGATCGGCCCACTGCCCGGTGAACAGGGTGATCGGTCGCGCCATCGGTACTCCTTGTCATTCCTTCTCGACGTGGGTCCATGCGCCCTCCGCGGCGGCGCTGCGCTCGACCGCGTCGAGCACGAGTTGAACACCGAGGCCGTCGCTGAACGAGGGCTGCGGATCGGTGCCGGTTGCGATCGCCTCGAGCAGGTCGCGGACCTGATGGGTGAACGAGTGCTCGTATCCGATGAGGTGGCCGGGCGGCCACCAGGCCGCCATGTACGGGTGCTGCGGCTCGGTGACCAGGATCCGGGTGAAGCCCTGTTCCTCGGCCGGTCGGCTGGCGTCGTAGAACTCCAGTTCGGACAGGCGTTCCAGGTCGAACGCGAGCGACCCGGCCGAGCCGTTGATCTCGATCCGCATTCCGTTCTTGCGACCGGTGGCGAACCGGGTCGCCTCGTACGTGGCGATCGCGCCGCCGGACAGCCGCGCCAGGAACAGGGCGGCGTCGTCGACGGTCACCGGACCGGTGGTCGCGCCGGAGGCCGCCGCGGACAGACCACTCGACGAAGCGGGTAGTGGGCGTTCCTTGACGAACGTCTCGGTGAGCCCGGACACCCCGGTGATCCGCTGCCCGGTCACGTACTGAGTGATGTCGATGATGTGCGCGCCGATGTCGCCCAGCGCACCCGAGCCGGCCGTCTCCCGGCGCAGCCGCCAGACCAGCGGGAACTGCGGGTCGACGATCCAGTCCTGCAGGTACGCGGCACGGACGTGGCGGATCTCGCCGACCCGGCCGGCGGCGACGAGGTCGCGCATCAGGGCGAGCGCGGGCACCCGGCGGTAGTTGAAGCCGCACATCGACCGGACCCCCGACTTGCGTGCCGCGTCGGCGGCCGCGACCATCGCGCGGGCCTCGTCCACGGTGTTGGCCAGGGGCTTCTCACACAGGACGTGCTTGCCTGCGGAGAGCGCCGCGAGGGCGATCTCGGCGTGCAGGTCTCCCGGCACACAGATGTCGACCAGGTCGATGTCGTCCCGCTCGACCATGGCCCGCCAGTCGGTCTCCGACCGTTCCCAGCCGAGCCGGTCCGCGGCCGCGCCGACCGCCGTCGCGTCGCGGCCGCAGACGGCCACCATGCGCGCCCGCACCGGGAGATCGAAGGCCCGGTTCACGGTGCGCCATGCCTGCGAGTGGGCGCTACCCATGAAGGCATAGCCCACCATGCCGACCCGTACGTCGCTGCGATTCATTGTCGACCTCCGTCAGGACTTGAAACCAAGCGGCCGGTACCGGTCCACGTTCTCCTTGGTCACCGTCTCGGACTGCAGCACGATGAGCTTCGGCACCTGGAGTTCGACGAGGTCCTCCATGCCTTTGCCCTGGGCGGTGAGGCGGGCCAGCGAAATGGCCGAGGACGCCATCGTCGGCGGGTACGTGACCGTGGCCTCCAGCGGGCTGTCACCGGCTTTGATGTGATCCATGGCGTCCAGCGATCCGGCGCCGCCGACCATGAAGAACTCCTTGCGGCCAGCCTGGCGGATCGCCGCGAGCACGCCGACGCCCTGGTCGTCGTCGTGGTTCCAGATCGCATCGATCTTCGGGGCCGCCTGGAGCAGGTTTGCCGTCACCGCCTGGCCGGAGTCGACGGTGAACTGCGCGGCCACCCGATTGGTCACCCGCAGTCCGTACGTCGCCAGCGTGTCGGCGAAGCCCTTCGAGCGGTCCTTGGTGAGCTGGAGGGTGTCGATGCCGGCGATCTCGGCGATGACCGCGCCGGACCTGCCCTTGAGTTTCCTGCCGATGTAGTGCCCGGCGGATACCCCCATGCCGTAGTTGTCCCCTTTGATCAGCGTGAAGGCTGCGGCCGGATCGGCGAACTCCCGGTCGAGATTGACCACCGGGATGCCGGCGTCCGTGGCCTGCCGGGCGACGGCCGTGAGTTGGGCGCCGTCGTAGGGCAGCATCACGATGGCGTCCGGCTTCTGCTGGATCAACGACTGGATCGCGGCGATCTGGGCGGGCGCGTCCCTGCCCGGGTCGACCGCGAGTAGTTTGACGTCGGAGTACTTTCCGGCCTGCGCCTTGGCGTTGTTGGTGATCGCCGCTATCCAACCGTGGTCGGCGGCGGGGGCGGTGAATCCGATGGTCACCGTCTTTCCGGGGGCGGCATTGTTGCCACCGGACACCTTCGTCTGATCGTTGTCGTCGTTGCCCTTGGTTTCGTTGGACGTGCAGCCGGCGAGCAGCGCACCGGCTCCAAGGGCTGATCCGCCGAGCAACAATCTGCGGCGGGACGTGGACATGGCTCCTCCTGAAAAAGGGTGCGAGGTGCCGGGCGGCCCCGGGTCGGAGTCGCCGGCTGGGCGAGAAGGTCAGGTCGGGGTACGGCCGCGCCGGGTCCACGCGAACGCGGGAACGCGAAGCCGTCCCATCTGGAGTTGCTGGACAAGGACGGCGCAAACGATGATCGCGCCGTTGACGATGCGTTGGGTCTCGGTGGGCAGGTTGTTGACGGTGAACAGGTTGGCGATCTGGCTGAAGATGAGCACCCCGAACAGGGAGCCCATGATCGTGCCCCGGCCGCCGGTCAGCGCCGTACCGCCGATGATCGCGGCGGCGATCGCGTTCAGTTCGTACAGGTCGCCGTTGGTGTTGGAGCCCGATGTGGTCTGGGCGACCACGATCAGCGCGGCGATACCACAGCACAGCCCGGACAGTGCGTACAGCGCCAACGTGTGGCGCTTGACGTTGATGCCGGCCAGGCGGGCGGCTTCGGCATTGCCACCGATCGCGACCGTACGCCGGCCGAAGGTGGTGCGATTGAGCAGGATCCAACCGAGCACGACCACGACGGCAAAGATCACGACGATGTACGGGATGCCGAGGACCTTGCCACTGGCCAGATCGTTCACGAACGCGACCCGGTTGATCTGGGTCTGCGACCCGGATATCTTCTGCGCCAGCCCACGGGCCGCCACCATCATCGCGAGTGTGGCGATGAACGGGACCAGCCGTCCGTACGAGATGAGCAGCCCATTGACGATGCCGGCGCCGGTGCCCACCGCGAGAGCCGCGAAGATGACGCCGGTGACGCCGAAGCTCTGCGTGGCGACCGTCGTGCACCAGACGCTCGCCAGGGCGAGTAGGGCACCCACCGACAGGTCGATTCCGCCGCCGATCATCACGAACGTCATGCCGATCGTGATCACTCCGATCGCCGACGCGAGGCTGAGTACGGTCAGCTCGTTCGACCACAGCTTCGCGGGGTCGAGGAAGATGTCCGGCCGGGTGACTGCGCCGACGACGAGCAGCGCCAGCAGTACGGCGGCGAGGGTGGCCGTCCGTTTGACCGATTCCAGCGACAACATCCGGCGGCCCGGCTCCCGCACAGCCTCCGGTTCCGCCGTCGTGACGCGGGTGCTTACCGTCACGTCGGGCTCCCTTCCAACAGCGACCCCGCCATGACGAGATCGAGTACGGTGTCCTCGTCGAGCTCTTCGGCCGGAGCCTGGTGGATCAGCCGGCCCTCGCGCATCACCAGCACCCGGTCGGACAGACCGAGCACCTCCGGCACCTCGCTGGAGACCAGCAGGACGCCGACGCCGCTGTCCGCCAGGCGCCGGATCATCTGGTACAGCTCGGCTCGTGCCCCGACGTCGACGCCGCGGGTGGGCTCGTCGAGCAGCAGCAGGCGGGTGCCGCCGAGCAGCCACCGCCCGACGACGACCTTCTGCTGGTTACCGCCGGACAGCGTCCGGACCGGCCGCTGGACGTCGCGTGGGCGCAGTTCGAGGTCGTCGGCGATGCGGGTGGCCGCGGCCCGCTCGGCGCCGGTCCGGGTGAAGCCCGCGGTGGCGAAGCGGCGGAGGCGCGCCAGGGTGATGTTGCGGTAGACCGCTTCGCCCATCAGCAGTGCCTGCTGCTTGCGTTCCTCCGGCGCCATCCCGAGACCGGCCCGGACGGCCGCGCCGACGTCGGCCGGGTGCAGCGGTCGGCCGTCGATGAGAACGCGGCCGGTGTCCGGTCGGCGGGCGCCGTACACGGTTTCCAGCAACTCGGAGCGGCCGGAGCCGACCAGGCCGGCGATGCCCACGACCTCTCCCCGGTGGACGGCGAAGGAGACGTCTGAGAACTCGCCCTGCCGCCCGAGGCCCTCGACGGCCAGTAGCGGCTCGGTGTGCGAGGCCGCACGGCGCTCGGGGAACACGTACTCGATGCTCCGGCCGGTCATTCGGCGCACCAGTTCCCGGGTGGGCGTGGTCTTCGCGTCCAGGTTGACCGCCGAGGTGCGCCCATCCCGCAGGACCGTGACCCGGTCACCGATCTCGCGGATCTCCTCCAGCCGGTGGGATATGTAGATGACCGCGATGCCGTCGGCGGTGAGGTCGCGGATGACCCGGAACAGATTCTGTACTTCGCCGTGAGCCAGGACGGCGGTCGGCTCGTCCATGATCATGAGCTTGGCCCGGCGGGACAGCGCCCGGCCCATGCTGACGATCTGCTTGGCGGCGGCCGGCAGTGCGCCGACCTCGGCGCCGACCGGGATCTCCGGGTGTCCCAGCTGGCTGAGTACCCGCTGGGCGGCGTGGCGCATCGCGCCGCGCCGCACGAAGCCGAGGCGGCGCGGTTCCTGGCCGATCGCGAGGTTCTCCGCGACCGACAGCTCGTCGATGAGGTCAAGCTCCTGGTAGATCGTGGCGATGCCGGCCTTGAGCGCGGCGTGCGGGCTGCTGAACGACACCTGTTCGCCCTGCCAGACGATCTCACCCGCGTCCGGCCGGTGGGCTCCGGACAACACCTTTATCAGGGTGGACTTGCCGGCCCCGTTCTGGCCGAGGAGGCAGTGCACCTCGCCCGCGCGGACCTCCAGTCCGACGCCGTCCAGCGCGCGTACGCCGGGGAAGCTCTTGACCACGCCGGCCAGCCGGAGCACCACCTCGGACGTCATGACGGCTGCCCGTACGCCAGCTCGCTGGCGAGCACCGCCGCTCCGACAACGCCTGCGCGGGGGCCCAGTTCGGAGAGCACCACCGGCAGGTTTCCGGTGGCGAGGGGGAGCGAGCGCCGGTACAGCACGCTGCGGATCTGGGCGAGCAGGATATGTCCGAGCCCGGCCAGGCCACCGCCGATCACGATCATCGACGGGTTGATGAAACTGACCAGTCCGGCAAGCACCGTGCCGATGCGGCATCCGCCGTCCCGGACGAGCTCGATACAGGTGACGTCACCCTCCGCCAGGCCCTGCGCCACGTCCCGCGCGGTCACCGTCCCGGTCGCGGCGAGCCGGTCGGCCAGCACCGGCGAGGCACCGTTGCGGGCGGCGGCGGTTGCGCTGCGGGCCAGCGCGGCGCCGCTGAACAGGGCCTCGAGGCAGCCGACGTTTCCGCACGAACAGACCGGACCGTTGCGGTCGAGCTGGATGTGGCCGATGTCGCCGGCGCAGCCGTCCGGGCCCCGGTACACCTCACCGTGCAGGTAGATGCCGCAGCCGATGCCGGTACCGACCTTCACGAACAGCAGGTCGTCGACGGAACGCGCGACGCCGCCGTAGCGCTCGCCGATGGCCATGATGTTCACGTCGTTGTCGACGACCACCGGGCACGCGTGTTCGCGGCCGAGTGTCTCGCGAACGGGGTACTGGTGCCAACCGGGCATGATGGGCGGTGAGACCGGGACACCGTCCCGGAAGCTCACCGGACCCGGCACGCCGATGCCGATGGCGTGCAGGCGCTGGAACGCTCCGTCGATCGCGAATTTGGCGAGGATCTCGCTGAGCCGGTTCAGGATGACCTTCGGGCCGGAGCGGATGTCGGCCGGCTCCGCGTAGGCGACGACCGGCTCCAGCTGCCCGTCGACGATCTCGATGTCGATCGAGGTGGCACCGAGGTCGACCGCCGCGAACCGGAGATCGGGGTTCAGTTCGACAAGCGTCGACCGTCGGCCGCCGCGGGAGGCGGCCGGACCGGCTTCCCGTACGAGGCCGGTGCCGAGTAGCGCGTCCAGCTCGGCGAGCAGCCGCGGCCGGGGGGTCGCGAGCCGGTCCGCCAGCTCGGCGCGGGACAGCGCACCGCTGTCGCGCAGCAGGCAGAGCAGGCGGGATCGGGTTGGTCGCTGGGCAGTCGCGAGCGGGGTCACTTCGCGCCTCCGTCATCCACGGGTCCGAGGTCGGTGCCTCGTCACGTTGGCGTTCCACTAGGTGCAGGCAGGGCAACCGACCGTGTCGGCCGTGTGACGACAGTACGGGCTTCCATCTATGTGGTCCAGACCTTCTGCACAGATCGCATCGACTTTTGTCGACGTCAGCAGAAGTTCCCGATCGTTGGGTGCTGATGAGCGCGTCCGGGTGGCCTGGTGGGATTGACAACCGTCGACTGATCCTAAGAGTATGACTCTGCATCGAGAGTATGACTCTGCACCGCCTGATGTGTCTGCAACAGTCAGCCCTTGTGTCGCTCTGGACTGGTACAGGAAGGCCCCAGTGATGTCCTCGAACTCGCGCCGGCGTGCCCCTCCGGGGCGGCGCGCGACCAGGCTGGCACGGACCTGCCCGCAACGTATCCACCCTCCGGGCTCGGCCATGAGTACGACTCTTGGCTGGTACCGATAGCAGTCTCCGACCGCTTGGCACAGCCCGGCGCCTACCTCGCCGACCAGGGCATTCCCTCGTGCGTGGCGCTGGTTGACTGCCCGATGCCCGTCCCGACCTGTTACCGATGAGCGGACCAACAGGGGACGGTCACCGGGTTCGATCGGCGGGCAGGGCCGAGACGCCGACCGGCCCTGCCCGTCAGCCCTGTCCGACCCGTCCACCGACCCGTGGCGGCGTCGTCGCCGCCGACTTCGTCGTCGTCACGGTTGGTTGACCTCGGTGGCGGGCGGACGGGGCCCGGTGGCCCGCGCGCCGGGCGTCCTCGCCATCGGCCTGACGGGACGGGCGTGGCACTGGCCGCACCGGCAGGGCGCGGACGAATCGACGGGCGACGCCGCGGATCCGAAGGAGGCGTTATGGGATCGGACGCACGTCGTGTCGCACTGGACGTCGTGGCGGACGACGGCTGGCTCGCCGACGCGGAGAGGCGTGTGGCTCGCGACCCGGCCAGCATCGTTCACTTGTTCGCCAGCGCCGGCCGCCACTGCGGCCGGGCGTCGCTGCCACAGGTCGAGGGCTGGACCGCCGACGAGGCGGCCCGCGCGCGACTGTTGCTCGCCCTGCCCGTCGCGGCCGTGCCGCGGCGGGTCGAGGATCTCTACCGGTACGGTGACGCTGACGAGAAGCGTGCCGTGCTCAAGGCGCTGCCCCTGCTTCCACTCGACGGCGGGGCAGTGCCGTTGCTGCACGACGCCATCCGCACGAACGACACCCGCCTGCTCGCCGCCGCGCTCGGTCCGTACGCACGGCACCTCGATCAGGCCAGCTGGCGCCAGGCCGTCCTGAAATGCGTCTTCATGGGCGTGCCGCTGTCGGCGGTACACGGCCTGACGGAGCGTGCCGACGCCGAACTGGCGACGATGATCGCCGACCTCCGTGACGAGCGCGATGCCGCCGGACGCCACCTGCCGGAGGACGCCCTCGCACTGCTGAAGCAGCTCACCTGACGGCCGGAGGTTCGATGCGCATCTTCGATCCGCACATCCACATGACCTCACGAACCACCGACGACTACGGGCGGATGGCGGCGGCGGGCGTGCGCGCCGTGGTGGAGCCGGCGTTCTGGCTCGGGCAGCCACGCACGAACGCCGGCTCGTTCGCTGACTACTTCGCCTCGCTCGTCGGCTGGGAGCCATTCCGGGCCGCCCAGTTCGGCATCCGCCACCACGCCGCCATCGCCCTCAACCCCAAGGAGGCCAACGACCCGCGTTGCCGTGAGGCTCTGGAGTTGGTGCCCCGCTACCTGGCCAAGGATTCGGTGGTGGCAGTCGGAGAGATCGGCTACGACGCGATGACACCGGAGGAGGACGACGTCTTCGCCGCGCAGCTGGCCATGGCCATCGAGTACGAGCTGCCCGCGCTCGTGCACACCCCGCATCGCGACAAGATTCGAGGGGTTGCCCGCAGTCTCGAGGTCGTGAGGAACTCCACCATCGATCCCGGCCGGGTCGTCGTCGACCACCTCAACGAGGTCACGGTCGGCGCGGTCCACGACTCCGGCTGCTGGATGGGCTTCTCCGTATACCCGGACACGAAGATGTCACCGGAACGCATGGTGGAGATCCTCCGCGTGCACGGCCTGGAACGGATGCTCGTCAACTCCGCCGCGGACTGGGGCCGCTCCGACCCGCTGCTGACCCGGCGCACCGGCGAGGCGATGCTCGCCGCGGGGTTCACCGACGACGACGTCGACACGGTGCTGTGGCACAACCCGGTCACGTTCTTCGGCCAGTCGGGACGCCTCGATCTCACCGACCTGCCCGGCGGCGATCCCACGTACGAAGGCAACTCGATCCTGAGAGGCGGCAGCTGATGCGCCTGTGCCATCCCAGTGGCCACCTGGCGCGAGTGAGCTGTTGCGCGAGCGAGCCGGTGGCCGCCGGCCTATCCACCGACGCCGGCGCTCGGCGGCGACGGTGTACCGGCCCCGATGCTCGTGGTCCGGGAGCCCTCACCAGGAACGGCTTCCCGTGCCGCGGCGGTAGATGGCTGTCGGTCGGCGGCGGAGAAGATCCGCTGCTGGATCTCCCGGCGGTAGTCGTCCAACGTGTTGTCGATGTGGGTGGCTGCGGCCGCTGCGGCGGCCTCCGCGTCGCCGGCGCGGATGGCCTGACAGATGGTTTCGTGTTCCTCGATCGCCTTGGCGGCGTGTCCGCCGACCGAGCCGCGCAGTCCGATCAGGTTGGACTGTGCCTGCAGCCGGCGGGCCTCGCGGACCGCGACCTGAAGGAACACGTTGTGCGAAGCGACGGCGATGCTGGTGTGGAAGGCGTCGTCGCCTTCGTTGAACAGGTCGTCGCGCCCGGTGTCGAATCCCTGCCTGCACACGGCGGCGGCTTTCTCGATGGCCTGGACCTCCGCCGGGGTGGCGCGGCCGGCGGCCAGCCGGCTCGTCGCCATCTCCTGTGTCCGGCGGAACTCGAAGAGCATGTAAACGTGGTCCAGGTCAGTGGGCAGGAAGAACGACGCCCAACGGCCGCTGCCGAGCATCCCCTGGTCGTCCGCGACGTACAGGCCGCGGCCCCGCTGAGCCCGTACGCGGCCCAACGCCGAGAGGATCTTGACTGCCTCGCGGACCACGGTGCGACTCGTACCGAGCTGCCGGGCCAGGTCGTTCTCGGTGGGCATCCGGTCGCCGGGGCGCAGGCCGAGCCGGGCTATCAGCTCCAGCACCTGCTCCGCGACCACCTCGTAGCCCGGGCGGTACCCGCCTCCGGTGCGCTCGCCGTCGATCACCGCCGTCCCTTCCCGATCGTCGGTAAGAGTATGGACCTGTGGTCCGCCTGGACCAGGCCGGATCCCGCCCCGGTTCAGCCGGCCGTTACCTCAGAGAGGAAGCACGCACATGAACGACCCCCCGTTCACGCCCCCTTCATCGATGGCATCAGAACCTTCTACCAGTACTGGAGCGTCCGGCAGTCGAAGCGGGTGGGCGGCGCCATCACCGCCGGCAACCACTTCGACGCGTGGACCCGGCGCGGCATGAACCTCGGCAACCACGACTACCCGATCATGACGACCGAGGGGAACCAGAGCAGCGGCAACTCCAACATCACGGTGGGCGGCTCCAGCCCGAACCCGAACCCGGGCGGCGGCAAGCGGATCGTCGGTGCCCAGTCCGGCCGGTGCGCGGACGTGCCGAACGCCCTACAGACCGCGGGTACGCGGGTGCAGTCGTGGTCCTGCAGCGGGCAGGCCAACCAGAGATTCACGCTGAGCTAGCGGGCCATCAGGTGCCCGCCCTGTCGGGCACTTGAAGTCCCGTCGTCCGTCGCGGCGAACGCCGCGTCACTCCAACGTCATCTGTCATCGAATCCCGTCACCTCATCGAGTTGATCCACACCATGCGGTGCCGCCCTCGGCGGGCGCGCCGTGCCCCAACGCATCGGTCTTCGGCGAGCCGATGCGACATTCCGTGTTGTCCCCAACCAACGAAGGAGCTCCTTCGTGCCAGCAGATCGCCGAAGCCGCGGCACCAGCCGCTCGGCCAAACGCCTGCTTCTCGCTGTCGCCACCACCCTCCTCGCCGCTGCGTCCGCGCTGGTCGCCGGGGTGCCACCCGCCCAGGCGTCGTCCCGGCCGGTCAGTCAGGCGGCCGCGGCGGAGCCGTTCTCCATTCTGGTCTTCTCCAAAACGGCGGGCTTCCGCCACGACTCGATCCCGGCCGGCATCGCGGCGATCGAGCAGCTCGGCACGGAGAACGGCTTCACCGTCGACGCGACCGAGGACGCCGGCGCGTTCACCGACGCCAACCTGGCCAGGTACGCGGCGGTGGTCTGGCTCTCGACCACCGGCGACGTGCTCGACGCCGGCCAGCAGGCGGCGTTCGAGCGGTACATCCGCGCCGGGGGCGGGTACGCGGGTATCCACGCCGCCTCGGACACCGAGTACAGCTGGGCCTGGTACGGCGACCTGGTCGGCGCGTACTTCGCCTCGCACCCGGCGAACCAGACCGCCACCATCAAGGTCGAGGACCCGGCGCATCCGTCCACGGCGTCGCTACCGGCGAAGTGGACCCGCTTCGACGAGTGGTACAACTTCCGGGCCAACCCGCGCGCGGACGTACACGTGCTGGCCAGCCTCGACGAGCGTAGCTACACACCGGGGGCGGGCGCGATGGGCGCCGACCACCCGCACGCGTGGTGCCACGATTTCGACGGCGGCCGGTCCTGGTACACCGCCGGCGGGCACACGGCCGAGTCGTACACCGAGCCCAGCTTCCTGGCTCACCTGCTCGGCGGCGTCCGGACCGTGGCCGGCGCGGTGGACGCCGACTGTGCCGCGTCGCGGACGAACAGCTTCGAGAAGGTGACGCTGGACAGCAACACCAGCAACCCGATGGAGCTGGACGTCGCGCCGGACGGTCGGGTCTTCTACATCGAGCGCGACGGCCGGGTGCAGATCGTCAAGCCGGACACCGGTACCACCGTCACCGCCATCGACCTGGACGTCTTCGCCGGCAACGAGGACGGGCTCATCGGCATCCGGCTCGACCCGGACTTCGCTGCCAACGGTTGGGTGTACCTCTACTACGCGCCGAACGGCGGCGTCGCCCGCAACCGGCTGGCCCGGTTCACCGTACAAGGTGACTCGATCCTGGCCGGCAGCGAGAAAACGGTGCTGGAGGTGACCACCCAGCGCAACACCTGCTGCCACGCCGGCGGCAGCATGGTCTTCGACAGCCGGGGCAACCTCTACCTGGCGACCGGCGACAACACGAACCCGTTCGAGTCGAGCTCGTTCACGCCGATCGACGAGCGGCCGGGGCGGCAGGACTACGACGCGCAGCGCACCGCCGGCAACACCAACGACCTGCGCGGCAAGGTGCTGCGGATCCACCCCGAGGACGACGGCACGTACACGATCCCGTCCGGCAACCTCTTCCCGCCGGGCACCGCCCGGACCCGGTCGGAGATCTACGCGATGGGCTTCCGCAACCCGTTCCGAATCGGCATCGACCCGAAGACCGACACCCTGTACGTCGCCGACTACGGCCCCGACGCCCCGGCCACCGATCCCAACCGAGGACCCGAGGGAACGGTCGAGTGGAACGTCGTCACGCCCGGCAACTACGGCTGGCCGTACTGCCACGGCGCGAACTACGCGTACAACGACTACACGTTCCCGTCGGGCCCGAGCGGCGCGAAGTTCGACTGCGCGGCACCGGTGAACAACTCACCCAACAACACCGGCCTGACCAACCTGCCTCCGGCGATTTCCGCCGCGGTGGACTACGACTACAGCGGCAACCCGCTGTTTCCCGAGATCGGCCGCGGTGGCGCGCCGATGGGCGGCCCGCTCTACCGGTACGACGCCGGGCTCAACTCGACCCGCAAGTGGCCGGCGTACTTCGACGGCAAGGCGCTCCTGGGCGAGTGGAACCAGAACAAGATGTACACGCTCCAGCTGGACCGGGATGCCAAGTCCCTCGTGGACATCAACGAGGTGCTCGCCGGGATGACGTTCGTGCGGCCGATGGACTTCGAGTTCGGCCCGGACGGCGCGCTGTACCTGATCGAGTGGGGCACCGGCTTCGGTGGCAACAACGACAACTCCGGCGTCTACCGGATCGACTACATCGCCGCCGACCGCGCCCCGATCGCGGTCGCCTCCGGCGAACCCACCTCTGGCCAGCCGCCGTTGGCCGTGCGGTTCTCCAGCACAGGGTCGCGCGACCCGGACGGTGGCGCGCTCACCTACGCGTGGACGTTCGGCGACGGCGGTACCTCGGGCGAGGCGAACCCGACGCACACCTACACGGCGGCCGGCAGGTACACCGCCCAGCTCACCGTGACCAACCCCAAGGGGCGTACCGCGGTCGCCAACGTGCCGATCACGGTCGGTAACACCGCGCCGACGGTGACCATCGAGTTCCCGCCGGACGGCGGCTTCTTCGACTGGGGTGACCAGGTCAAGTACACCGTCAAGGTGACCGATCCGGAAGAAACCACGATCGACTGCGCCAAGGTGAAGCTGCAGTACTACCTCGGGCACGACGAGCACGCCCACCCGCTGCAGTCGTACACCGGCTGCACGGGCACCGTGCAGACCTCGCTCGCCTCCGGGCACGGCGCCGAGGCGAACGTCTTCGGGGTCTTCGAAGCCACGTACACCGACACAGGCGGATCGGGCGGAGCCAACCCACTGACCGGACGGGCGATCGAACAGCTACAACCCAAGCGGAAGCAGGCCGAGTACTACTCGGCCACCGGCAGGGCGCCGGAGGGCGTGGGTACCGGCGACCCCGGCGTCCAGAAGGAGACCACCGGCGACGCCGCGGGCGGCTTCCAGAACATCGGGTTCATCGAGGACGGCGACTGGTGGACGTTCGCGCCCACCAACCTCACCGGCATCGACACCCTGCGCTTCCGGGTCGCCTCCGGCAGCGGCGGCGGCGTGATCCAGGTACGCGCCGGTGCGGTCGACGGCCCGCTGCTGGCCGCCGCGACGGTGCCGACGACCGGGGCGTGGCAGACGTACACCGACGTCTCCGTGGACCTCGCCGCGCCGCACACGACAAGCGGGCCGCTCTACTTCGTCGCCCGCAACAAGCCCGGTAGCACCGAGGGCGGCAACCTGTTCAACGTGAACTGGGTGGACTTCCTCGGCCGGGGCGTGACCGACAACGCGCCGCCGGTGGTGAGCGCGTCGGCGAGCCCGAACAAAGGCACCCTGCCACTCGCCGTGACATTCACCGGCACCGCCACCGACGCGGAGGGCGACACGCCGCTCGCGTACGCGTGGGACTTCGGCGACGGCGGCACGGCGAACACGCTGAACGCCACACACACGTACACCGCGCCGGGCACGTTCACCGCCACCCTGACGGTGACCGACAGCCGGGGCGCCAAGGCGTACGCGACCGCCACGGTCGGAGTGGACGCGCCGAACACGTCCTGCTTCGGAGCGCGCTCGGACGACTTCCTCGGTGCCGCGCTGGACAAGACCCGCTGGTCGACGGTGGTCCGGGAGAACCAGTCCTACTCCGTACGAGGCGGCTCGCTGCTCCTGCCGACCGCGGCGGGTGACCTTTACGGCGGTCGCAACGACGCGACCAACCTCGTGCTCCAGTCGGCGCCGAACGGCGCCTGGCAGGCCACGACCAAGGTGACGCTCGCGACCACCGCCGACTACCAGCAGGCCGGGCTCATCGTCTACGGCGACGACGACAACTACGCCAAGCTCAATCTGCTCCACTCGGGCGGTCGACGGGTCGAGTTCCTCCGGGAGACGGCCGGAAGCCCGCGCAACGAGGCCGCCGACAGTGCCGCCGCACCGACCGGTACGGACACGATCTACCTGCGGCTGAACAGTGACGGCAGCAACCTCACCGCGGCGTTCTCCACCGACGGCCAGACCTTCACCCCGGTGGGCCGGACGGCCGCGCTGGCCGGCATCACCACCCCGAAGGTGGGACTCTTCGCCTTGAACGGCGGCACGACGGCGCCGGTGGTCGACGCGGCGTTCGACTGGTTCCAGGTCTCGCCGGACGAGCCGGCTGAGCCGGTCGCGCCGTCCGACGAGTTCGACGACGCTCTGCTCGACAAGTGCCGGTGGGACGCGATCGTCCGTGAGGATCCGGCCGCGTACCGGGTGCGGGGCGGGGCGCTGCACGTCGATGTCCCGAACGGCGACATCTACACCACACCCAACACCGGGCCGACGAACTTCATCCTGCAGAACGCGCCGTCCGGCGACTGGACCGTGGAGACGAAGATCGACGGCAGTCTGCTGGACGAGCAGTACCAGCAGGCCGGCCTCCTCGTGTACGCCGATGACGACAACTACCTGAAGCTCGACTACGTGGTGGACAACGTGGCCGGGCAGCCGGTGACGCGGCGGATCGAGTTCCGCAGTGAGATTGACGGTACGTTGCAGAGTCCGCAACCCAACGCCAGCAACCTCACGTCCGCGGTCTGGCACCTGCGCCTCGCCCGCACCGGCAACGTGTACACCGCCTCGTACTCGGCGGACGGACAGGACTGGACGGCGTTCGAGCCGCTGACCAACGCGGCGGTTGGCGCGACGCCCAAGGTGGGTCTGTTCTCGCTCGGCGGTGCGCAGACCGCTCGCAAGACCGTCTCGTTCGACTACTTCCGGCTCAGCGCGCAGGCAGTGGACGACACCGCTCCGGTGACGACGGCCACGGTGGACGGCCCGGCGGTCGGGGGCTGGTACACCGGCCCGGCGACGGTCACACTGGCCGCCACCGACGAGGACGGCGGCAGCGGCGTGGCTCGCACCGAGTACCAGCTCGATGGCGCCACCGCCTGGGCCGCCTACACCGGGCCGATTCTGGTCGCCGGTGACGGGACGCACGAGGTGCGGTTCCGCTCCGTCGACCAGGCGGGCAACGTCGAGACGACCAGGTCGGTACCCGTGAAGATCGACGCGACCGCGCCGGTGACCACGGCGACGTTCGCGCCGGCGAACGACAACGGTTGGCACGCCGGGGCGATCCCGGTGACGCTCGCCGCGACGGACGCGGGATCGGGCGTGTCCGCGGTGGAGTGGTCGCTCGACGGCGGGCCATGGGCCCCGTACACCGAACCGGTCGACGTGACCGGTGACGGGAACCACGAGCTGCTCTACCGCGCCAGGGACAAGGCCGGCAACGTGGAGACGCTCAAGTCGGCGGTGCTGCGGATCGACGGCACCAGGCCGACGGTCCTCGTCTCCGGCCTCGCCGACGGCCAGCTCTACGGTGACAGCCAGGATGTGCGGGTCACCTTCCAGGCGGTCGACCCGACATCCGGCATCCAGTCGGTGGTCGGCAAGCTGGACGGCAAGCCGTACCAGTCCGGGACGCTGCAGGTCATGTACGACCTGACACTCGGCATGCACGAGTTGGTCGTGACCGCCACCGACAAGGCCGGCAACGAGACGACGGCGAACGTGCGGTTCTTCGTCACCACCTCGCTGCGCGACATGCAGGCACTGGTCGACCGGTTCAAGACGACCCGGCAACTGTCGACCGTGGCGCACGGGAAGCTGTCGAAGCAACTGGACGCGGTGCGGCTGGCCGAGGCCACCGGGAACGACCGGGTGGCGATCCAGAGGCTGCGGATGTTCATCGGGCTGGCGTCGAACCGGACGCTGGTGACCGACGCGGACGTCCGGAGCGTGTTGGTTCGGGACGCCGAAGCCATGCTCGTCCGACTGGGTGGGCGGGCGTCGACGGCCGGCACCAAGGCCAACGGTGGCGCGTCGCTGGCCGGCACCGGTCGCCTCGACGGGGACGCCACCCGCGTACCCGAGGGCGGCAATCTGTAACTCCACTCGCCGTGGGGCCGGCCGCCGCCGGCCGGCCCCACATCCCAGAAGGCTTCTCCGGATGAGCAACCGAAAGAAAATCCGACAGGCTCCGTCTTCGGCGCCCACCACGCGGCAGATCGTGCCGATCGTCATCGCGTTCGCGCTTGGCGCGCTGCTCGCCGGGCCGGTCGGCGCCGTCACGGCCGGGGCTGACGACCCGACCGACGACCGGGTCGCGGCGCTGCGGGCTGAGGAGAACAAGCGGGACGCGGCCCAGGTCGTCGAGTTGACCGCACGCGCCCGCCAGGTCCAGGAGAGCCTGCTACCCGTGCTCGACGGGCTGGCCACCGCGGTGCCGGTGGCCAAGGCGCCCGGCCCTGCCGCCAGTAGACCGGAGGTGGAACGGTGGCAGGCGGCCACCGGGAAGGCGGTCGAGGACTTCGCGAACCCGCCTTCCGGAGGTACCGGCGTCAACATCGCGCGCTCCGGCCTCGCCGCGGCGGTACAGACGCTCGACGCCGCGGTGGACACGTACGCCGCCGCGCTCGACCAGCCGCCGGCCGGCCGGGCCAGCCTGTTCGAGCTCACCGGCCGTCAGCGGGACGCCGCCGTCGCCATCTGGGGGAGTGCCGCCACCCAGCTCGACGTGCTCAATGTCGACGCTGGCAACGGTCACGCCCACGTGTTCCTGCCCGCGGTACCAGGGCAGGGGGCGCTGACCGCCGACGGCGCACCGGAAGGGAAGTGACCATGCGACGTACGATCATGGCGGCGGTACTCCTCCTCGCGCTCTGGCCCACGGCGCCAGCGGCGGCGCACGGCGGCCCGGTGGTGCTCGACGTGGCCGGTGACGGCGCGACCGGCGTGACCGTGCGGGCCACCTACAAGGACGGCCACCCGGTGGAGGATCGCGTACTGCGGCTGGTGCTCCACGCCACCGGCGACGGCGGCCGGAAGATCGGCCCGTTGCAGCTCAACCCGGCGAACGAGGGGCAGGGCTTCTACGCCAGCGGCGCGGTGCTCACTCCCGGCAGGTGGACGGTGGCCGTCACGTCCCCCGAGCCCAACCCGGGCAAGGCGCAGGCAACAGTGCAGGCCCGTGCCCCGCAGAGCGTCCCACCCCGGCAGGCGACGGCACCCCGGCCCGATGAGGCCGGCGGCGGCGGTACCGGGCGCTGGTGGCTGGTCGGCGGAGCACTGCTGTTGGGTGCGGTGGCCGCGCTGGCGCTGACCGTTCGCCGTGCCAAAGCCACCGCAGGACGTCGGGGGTAGGAGCGCGGGCGTCTGTACCGTCGCGGCGTCGCGCGCCGTGCATCCGGCCGTTTCGGATCCGTCGCCGAGTAGATGCGCGGGGAATCGTCCGTCGTGTGCCTGATGGAGGCACGCCGGACTCTCGGGGCCCAGCAGGGATAACACATTTCTCAGCGGAACCACAAAGGCCGGCCCTCCATGGCAGGCGTGCCATGGAGGGCCGGTGGCAGGGCCGCCCGGGTCGGGTCGGGTGCCGGGGTGGGGTTGGTCAGGTGCGAAGGCTCCATCGCTGGTTCGCGCCACCGTTGCACGACCAAAGGATGATCTTGGTGCCGTTGGCGCTGGCGGCACCGTTCGCATCCAGGCACAGTCCGGACTGGGCGTTGGTGATGGTGCCGTTGGCGTTGACGTTCCACTGCTGGTTGAGTCCGCCGTGGCAGTCCCAGATGATGACCGTGGTGCCGTTGGTCGTGCCTCCGCCGTTCGCGTCCAGGCACTTGTTGCCGAACACGGTCAGCTGCCGGCTGGCGGTGTGGGTCCACCGCTGATTCGTGCCGCCGGAGCAGTCCCACAACTGCACCTGGGTGCCGTTGGTGGTGCTGGAACTGGGCACGTCGACGCACCGGCCGGACTGACCGCCCACGATCTGGCCGTTCTGCTGACTCCCGCCGCTCTGCTGCCTGACGATCGACCTGGACTCGGGTGACCGACTGCCTTGGGCGTCGAGGACGTAGAGCCGGTACTCGCCCGGCGTCGTCGGAACAGCTATCGACGTGGCGGTGCCGTCCGCCCTGGTCATCGTCGGACCGGGGACGAAGGTGGTGGTACCGGAGGGGGCCAGCCAGATCGTCCTGGTCTGGTCGCCGGTGCTGCGGACCGGAATCGATGACGTCCCGCTGCTGACGAACGTGCTGGCCGGTAGCACGTGGTCCGGCAAGGAAAGATTGCTCTGCGGGATGATGTCCTGATATGCGCTTTCAAGTCCCGAGTTCACGGCGATGCCATATGCCGCCGCCGGCCAGACATAGTCGGAGGAGACGAGAATATCCTGGACGGTGCTGTTCGGCAGATTCTTGTTGGAGACCTTGTTGATCGGGCCGTAGGTTTGCGTGATGTTCAGGTCGTGCTTGCGTCCGAAGTCGTCGGAGTTGATGAGCCACGTGACATTCTTGTCCACGCTCAGGACGTTGTCGCGGAAGGTGATGTACGCCGAACCCTCGTCCGGGTGCAGCCCGTACTTGTGGCCGGCCGGGACGCCTTGGAGATAGTTGTTGTGGATGGTGGTCCCAGGCTGGCTGCCCAGCGTGTATATGGGAGCGGTGTCGCTGAGCCGCTGCACCGTGTCGATGATGTGGTTGTAGCTGATGTTGTTGTTCTTCGCCGTCGTGGTCGGCCGGTTGGGCGCGATCGAGCCGGATGACCCGTCGAAGTTCCACCACCCCCATCCGAGCGTTATGCCCGACCACGGAGTCTTCTCGATCCTGTTGCGCTGAATCGTGAGGGTGTCGGCGAAGTACGCCGAGATGGGACTGTGCCCGTTGAACAGTACGGCACTGTCATAGATGTAGTTGTTCTTGATCTCGATATTCTTGGGCAGTCCCTCGACCTGAGGGGAGTACTTTTCGCGATTGGTCGACGTGTGGTCGCCGATATAGACGTGTTGGGGGTGACCCACGGTGACAGCAGACCCGGCAATGTCGTTGGTGTGGTTGCCGATCAACTGCGTGTTCTGCACATCGTTGACCATGTTGATCCCGTCGGCACCGGTGTGCTGGATCCGGTTGCGCTGCAGGATCAGGCCGTCGGCGTTCTGGATCTGGATCATGCCGGGAGTGACGTCGACGTTGCGATAGTAGTAGACGTGGAAGTTTCCCTTGGCGTATGCCTGGGCGCCCAGGTTGCCCTGCTGGGCTTGCTTGAACGCGGAGCCGGCCACATTGAACAGGTTCCAGTCGGAGTGCTGTACCGTGAGCCCAGAGAGCGTGATGTTACGGGCGTGGACGCTGGTCGAGGTCCCTGCGACCCGCAGCACGGTGGACACGTTGTTCGGCGCGAAGACCGACGCGGTCGTCATGTTCTCCGAGCTGGCCTTGTAGTAGTACAGCGTGCGGCTGGTCTTGTCGAAGTAGAACTCGCCCGGCGCGTCTAGGAACTCGTAGGCGTTCATGACCTTGTGGCTGCCGCCGATCTGGGCGTTGCCGTTGAACGCGCCCTGGGCGATGGCCGCGCCGGGCTGCTGGAACAGCGCAACCCGGTTGGCGCCGTCGGCTGTCGTGGTCACCTGGCGGACTCCCACGATGGCCGTGGTCCAGGTGGTCGCCGTTTCGATCTCGATATCGTCGTGGTTGCGGGCGATGGCGGGAAAGTCGGACAGGCTGTATCTGGCGCCGTCGCACTGTGAGCCCGATTCCCAGGCCCATGCGGCTTGCCCGGCCGTGATGTTGTACGTCCCGTGGCATCCCGCCGAGTTGATCGTCTTCGAGGCCATGTACGCCCGCTTGTCGTTGACATAGAGCGTACGCAGCTTGTTGGCGCGGTCGAGCGGCGCTTTCCAGATGTTACCGCTGTGCTGGGTCCACCCGGTCACCTGGACACCGGCATCCAGGACCGGGGTCTCGTTCGGGTAGGCGGAATATATGACCCGGTGACCGTTGGTGCCGGAGTCGCTCGGCCCGAACTCGATCGTGTTGCTCACCGGATAGCTTCCGCCACGGAGATAGACGTAGATGTCGCCGGTCATGTTCGCGTTTATCGTGCGAACGGCGTCCCGCGCGCGCTGTACGGTTCTGAATGGTGACGTGATCGTTCCAGTGTTGGTGTCGTTGCCGTCGGGGGCGACATAGTAGGTTGCCTGGGTCGCGGCCGAGGCCGGCATTTGATCTGTCACCACGGCTGTCGACGCGGCGGCGGCGAACACCGCGACTGCCAGCAGCGACCTGCCAATGATGGAAACGGCTGACTTCACGTACTGTTCCTTTCAGGTCCGGATGCTGAGCCGCGAGGACGTGGGCCATCATGGGCCCGGAGGAACTGCCGACCGCGATCCGGGCCGGGGCCAGGTTGTCCCGATTCCTGCCGCACCCGCGATCTCGAGCGCCGCGACCGCCGTGGCCGGCCACCGTGTCACTGCCTCATGACTGCTCACTCTCGACGTGGAGATGATGAGATCGGCTGCTCCCAGCGCTGCGACCGCAATGTACGTGGAACATAGGTCGTGTGATGTATGATGTCAACAAGCTTCAATGTCTTGTGGTTAGGGGTGTCGGCGCCAGGAGCGGGTCGAAATGCTGGCGCGGGTCCGCCTGCTGTCGTCGGTGATCTCGACAGGGGCTGGGCCAACTGTCCGCGGGCGCGATCGAGCGCCGATGGCTGTGCGCCCGCGCCGCCACGGAGTCGGCCGCGGCGGCGGTCGCTGGCGCCGGCGGAAGGGTTGCGACGTGGTACCGGATCGGTCGGGGCTGACGAGGTCGAGCCTGGGCGGGGCTCGGCGGGTTTCGACGAACTTTCCGAAACATTGCCGAAACATCTTGACGCGGTTCGTTGTTGTCGTTCACAGTCCATCGCATGGTGCGGTGAGTCACACCACCCAGTGGCAACGTGTCGCCACGTCCCTACACCCTTCTGCCTCGGGCCACGAGGGAGAGAGTGCTCTGTTAGCGCTAACAGCCAGTGATGTCGATGCCTGGGCCGCTGCTCGTACACGGGGCGCACCGACGTGGCGCGCTTCATGTCGGCGGTTCAGATGATCGAAAGGAGAGATGCTATGCCGGTTGGGTCTGCGCGCACCGCGAGGTGGCGTCGGTGGCGGTCGGGGTTGGCCGCCTCGGTTGCCGCGCTCGTCGTCGGCAGCGCGCTCGTCACGGTTTCCGCGACGTCGGCGTCGGCGGCCACGGTGGACACCAACGCGTGGTACGTGCTGGTGAATCGAAACAGTGGCAAGGCATTGGACGTGTACAACCTGTCCACCAGCGACGGTGCGCGGATCACGCAGTGGTCGCGCAACAACGGGAACCAACAGCAGTGGCAGTTCGTGGACTCCGGCGGTGGTTACTACCGGATCAAGTCCCGTCACTCCGGCAAGGTCCTGGACGTCTCCGGCCGCTCCACCGCCAACGGCGCCGGCATCGTCCAGTGGGCCGACGTGAACGGAACCAACCAGCAGTGGCGACTGGCCGACTCCGACGGCGGCTACGTCCGGTTCATCAGCCGCCACAGCAACAAGGCCATCGACGTCGCCGGTGCCTCCACGGCGGACGGCGCCAACATTCAGCAGTACGACGACTGGAACGGCACCAACCAGCAGTGGCAGCTTGTTCGCGTGGACGGCGGAACGCCCCCCACCACGCCGCCGCCGACGACGCCGCCGCCCGGTACGTGCAACCTTCCGTCGTCATACCGCTGGAGCTCGACCGGCCCGCTGGCGCAACCGCGGTCGGGGTGGGTTTCGCTCAAGGACTTCACCCACGCCCCATACAACGGCCGGCAGCTGGTCTACGCGACGACGCACGACCACGGAACGAGCTGGGGCTCGATGAACTTCGGCCTCTTCACGAACTGGTCCGACATGGCCTCGGCCAGCCAGAACCAGATGCCGTTCTCCGCTGTCGCGCCTTCGCTGTTCTACTTCGCCCCGAAGAACATCTGGGTGCTCGCCTACCAGTGGGGTGGCCCAGCCTTCTCCTACCGGACCTCGACCGATCCCACCAACGTGAATTCGTGGTCGCCGCACCAGACGCTCTTCACCGGGAGCATCTCCGGCTCCGACACCGGCCCGATCGACCAGGCGCTGATCGGTGACGACACGAACATGTACCTCTTCTTCGCCGGCGACAACGGCAAGATCTACCGGGCCAGCATGCCCATCGGCAACTTCCCGGGCAGCTTCGGCTCCAACTACACGACGATCATGAGCGACACGAAGGCGAACCTGTTCGAAGCGGTTCAGGTCTACAAGCTCCAGGGCCAGAACCGGTACCTCATGATCGTCGAGGCGATGGGCGCACGGGGTCGCTACTTCCGCTCGTTCACGGCCACCAGCCTGGGCGGTACGTGGACCCCGCAGGCCGCGACCGAGAGCAACCCCTTCGCCGGCAAGGCCAACAGCGGCGCCACCTGGACCAACGACATCAGCCACGGCGAACTGATCCGCACCAACGCCGATCAGACCATGACCGTCGATCCCTGCAACCTGCAGTTGCTCTACCAGGGTCGTTCGCCCAGCTCCGATGGCACTGACTACGGCCGCCTGCCCTACCGGCCGGGTCTGCTGACCCTGCAACGCTAACGGCTCGGTCCCCAACAGGATCACGTGGGACTGGAACGGGCGGGCTCGGTGCACGCCGAGCCCGCCCGTTCACACAGAGAGCCCAGCTGATCCCGACTCCTGAGGATCGTGCGGGGACCCGGCTGATCACGGAAACAGCCCTTGGTCGGTTTTCCTCTCCGGGAAGACCAACCAAGGGCTGTTCTGGTGACGATGCACGGCCATGGTTCGGCTGTGTCGTCGGGACGCGGACGGGTTCTGGCGGGAGATCTACGGTTGCGCTGTGCTCTCGGTCGCGGAACCGACGGACGTGCCCTGTTGGACCGCGGCGAGCAGCGTGCGCAGGCCCTCGGCCAGGTCGGCGCTTTTCGTGATCCGACGGGCGAACGGCAGTCGGACGTCGGTGTGCCGGTCCGTTGTCTCGGCGCGCAGCACGATGCCGTCGGCGTCGACAGCGACCGGTACGACCCGGGCGGACATGGTCGTCAACGCCGGAACGAGCAGCGTGGCGAGCTGGCCGAGAACATCGCCATGCTGCTGCGTGAGGTGTCGCAGGTGTTCGGCCTCATCGGCGGCGAACGGGTCGGGCCGTGCGCTGCGATAGGCGCTGATGCTCACCGTGGTCTCGCCGCTGTCGCGGTCCAGGCCGACCTCGACCGGTTCGAGCGCCCACAGCGCGACGGGCGGCAGGTCGAGCAGGGACATGATGCTGTCGCCGTCGCACGAGTCCAGAACCGCCGGGTCGAGCCGGCGTACCGTGCCCAGCATCCGCACTCTGGCCCGCACCCGGGACCGTACGGCGACCGGGACGAGCTGCGTGACGTCGAGGCGTACCGCGCCTGGTCGACCGCGCGTGGCGACCAGCAGGCCGCCGGTCTGGGTCATCGCGTCAACCGCGAGAACCACCGTGCCGTCGGGCAGGACGGCGTGCGAGTCGATGAGGTCGACGGTGGCGTCGCCGAGCCGGAGCCGCAGCGACGGCGTGGCGGAGAGGACTGAGCGTGCCATCGCGGCGTCGGCATCAGTCAGCGTGGCGTGCGCGCCCGCCACTGACGGCTCCGCTGTCGCGGCGGCATCAGTGGCGGGCAGGGCCAGTTCCGCTGGTCGCCTGGCTGGGTGCAACGCCATGTCAGTCCCCTCGGCCACGAAGTGACGGTGTGATCGGCCTAGGGTTATGACGTTAGTAGGTAAGGCTTACCTTTGCCAAGGCGATGTCGTGCAAGCCCTGGCTGGTGCCACCACGTCCGCTAGCCGGCGAACGGGCGGATCGTGCGCTTCGAAGCCCGTCAGGCGGGCTGGTAGGTGAGGCAGTCGCTGGCGGTGGCACCGGGCCCGACGGTGATGGACGTGGCGGTGCAGGCGAGGTTGGTGTTGTGGACACACTCCGAACGCGCGCAGGCGCCCACGGCGCCGGTGATCTCCGCGATCCCACCCTGAAGCGGAGACTCGACGAATGTCGCGCAGGACGCGGCATCACCCGTCGACGCCACGGTGATCGCCGGAGCGTGGCAGCCGTTGGCGTTGAAACTGCACGCAGTGGCGGCGCATTCACGCACCGGGGGTGTCTGCAGCAGAGTTTTCACGGTGCCTCCATGTTGTTTCGGGATCGCGGGCAGAGGAATGCGTCGGCCCGCGTACTCGTATGTCAGTCCGTAGTTGCCGCGCACGTGGAAGGTGAAACCACGGACGCGTGTCTTTCGGATCGGACTGTAGCAGCGCAACGCCGCTCACAGAAGGTTGGCCGCCATTCCCGCCACGTGTCGGCGATGAATAAAGCTAGCCCTTCTTTTGGTAAGGCAAGGCTGGCTTTATCAGCATCAGGGCGGCCGGCTGCCCCCGATTCAGCGGGGAATACATTACTGCGGCGATTCGGCCCGGAGTCGCCATGTTCAGGGTCACGACCGGGACGGTCGAGCCGCCCAGCCGGCGGCCATCCGCTCCGGATCACCGGTACGGAACTCCGGCGGGTCGTGCAGCAGGAAATCGCGGTGGCTGATGTTCCAGGCGTACGCGCCGGCCATGGCGAAGAGCAACACGTCGCCCACACCGATCGGTCCCACCGTGCTCGACCGGGACAGGACGTCCTTGGGGGTGCACAGCTGCCCGACCACGGTGACCGGCCCGCCGTCGGTGCGAAGGCCCCCGCCGTATCGCCGCCGGTGCACCGTGAACGGCTGCGGGTGCCCCTTGGCCGCCGGTGTGCGCAGGTGGTGCGTGCCGCCCGCCACCACCACGAACCATTCGCCGTGCGAGCGCTTCACGTCGATGACCTCGGTCAGGTACGCCCCGCAGTAGGCGGTGACCGACCGCCCCGGCTCGACGCGCAGCCGCAGCCCCGGGTACGCGTCGAGGACGTCCGCCAGCGCCCGGCCGTAGCCCACCCAGTCGAACCGCGCGGCCGGGTCGGCGTAGTCGACGGCCATGCCGCCGCCCACGTCGACCTCCCCGGCGCCGACCTCGGCGACCGACCAGCGGACCACGGCGGCGGCGACCGCGCCGGCGAGCGCGGCGTCCAGCCCGCTGGCCAGGTGGGCGTGTACGCCCCGCACCTCGACGCCGGCGGGTGGGTGGCGGACGCATTCCAGCGCGTCGGTCGGGTCCATGCCGAACGGACTGGGCCGCCCGCCCATGATCAGGCTCGCCCCGGGGGCCTCCACCGGGAGGTTCACCCGGAGCAGCACCCGGGCCGGCGTGCCGGCCGCGACGGCCAGTGCGCCGAGGCGTCGCAGCTCGGCCGGCGACTCGACGTGGATGCGGTCCACCCCGGCGGTGAGGGCGGCGGCGAGGTCCTCGTCGGTCTTACCCGGGCCGGCGTACGCGGCCGGGGCCCGTCCGGGCAGCACCTCGGCCATCCGGCGCAGTTCGCCGCGACTGGCGGTCTCGAACCCGTTGACGATCGGGGCGAGGGTCCGCAGCACGCCCGGGTCCGGGTTCGCCTTGACGGCGTACAGCAGTTCGACCTGCCGGGGCAACGCCGCCCGGATGGCGCGGGCATGCGTGGCCAGGCCGTCGAGGTCGTGCACGTAGACCGGCCGGCTCACCGCGGCGCTCCGATCGGGTTCGGCACCGGCACGAACGGCGCGGCGCGGTCGGCGTCGCGTCGCCACCGCACCAGGAGGTTGGCCTTGGCCACCAACGGTTCGCCGCGCAGCAGCGCGTGCAGTTCCGGAGGGTCGTCGAGGTCGGCGGCGACCGCCGCGAGGACCGCGCCGAGCTCCCGCCACAGCTGGGGCTCGATGCCGGGCCGCGCGTCGGCGAGCGCGCCGCAGATGCCGGCCAGGTGGTTGACGAACAGGCAGTAGATGATCCGGCGGCGGGCGTCCCGGGGCCCGTACCCGGCCTGTGACGGGACGCCCGGTGGCCAGGTGGCCCACCGGCTGGTGTCGAGCTTCGCCCCTTCCAGGTCCCGCAGCAGTAGTCGCACCGGGCGGCGCTCGGAGTCGAGCACCACGACCACGTTCTGCAGGTGCGCCTCGTACACGACGCCATGACGCAGCCAGCTGTGCAGCACCGCCGGCACGAGCAATCCGACGTACGACCGCCACCAGGCCACCGGATCCACCGCCGCCAGGGGTGCGGCGGCGAGCGCCGCCGCGAGCAGCGGCGTCTCTCCCGGGCCCAGGTGCGGGCGCAGGCCGGTGCGCAGGATCGTGCCGTACGCCTCGTCCGCGCCCGGGGCGTCGACCGTGCGGTAGGCGGGCTCGGTGAGCAGTGCGACGCCGGCCGGCATCGGCACCCGGGAGAGCAGATCGGTCAGGGCGACCGCGCCGGTGAGTTCGTACCGGGCGTTCTTGCGCAGGCAGTTGGTGATCCGCACGTGCAGGCTGGTCTTGAGGAACAGATCGGCCTCGGGGGCGTAGAGGGTGCGCACGCTCGCCGTGGGGCGCACCGGGACGCCGGCCGGGCCCAGCCGACGCAGCCGGGGATGCGTGGGCGGGACAAGCGCCAACTGCCAGGGATGCACGGGCAGCACCCGGTGCGCGGCCGGCGGACGCGGGGGATCGAGGGCCGCCACCAACGGATCGAACGGCCCCGCGCCCGCGACCAGGTCGTCCGGGACCGCGAGCCAGTGCAGCCGGAACGCGCGGCGCAGCTCCGGCGCGTACGCCCGCCAGCTGTCCGCGTCGCCGCTACGCCACTTCGGGGCAGGGTGGTGCGGATGGCCGAAGAGCAACGACTGTTCGGAAGCCACGTACGCGTCGATGGCCAGATCCCCGGTGGGGGTGGGATCCCGCTCCGGCCGTTCGGCCAGCAGCCGGGTCACCGCGTCCCGGCTGGCCCGCACCTGCCCGGCGAACTCGTCGTTCGTCCGGCCGGTGCGGGCGGTGAGTTCCGCGGCGACCAGCTCGGCCAGCCGGGGAGCGTCCAGATCCGTCCACCGGTCGCCGTCGAGCCGCAGCTGCACCGGGCCGGCGTAGCGGTGTGCGCCGACCGGTGAGATCCGCGCGACGGCGCAGCGCAGCGCCACGTCGAGGTGCCGTAGTCGGAGCACCGCCGCACCCCCACCCACGGTCACGTCGCCGTCGGGCAGGGCGATCTCGCGTACCAGGCAGCCGAAGAGAGCGTGCGCGGCGGCCAGGTCGGCGTGCCGGTCGGCGTCGAGGCGTTGCCGAGGTCGCGACAGCGTGTCCGTCAAGGTGTCTCCCGCAGATAGTTCGGGCCGGTACGCCGGTAGTACTTGTTGACGTCGGCGCAGCCGAGCCGCTGCTTCGGCAGCAGGGTGCCGGCGGTGAGCATCGCCTTGACCGGTAGTCGGGCGGCGCGCAGGACCCGCTCGGTGAAGAACCACGCCGTGGGCCCGTCGCCCCAGCGGTCACGAGCCGCGGCCAACCTCGGTGCCAGCGCGGCGGCCGGCGACGGTAGGCGTACCCCCCGGGCGGTGAGGGCGAGCAGCGGCGCCGCCGCGGCCAGGTGCAGGGTGATGGTGATGAACACGTCGGCCAGCTCCTGCGGATCGCGTGCCCACATCCGGTCGTCCCGCAGCGGGACCCCACCGGGTGCGCGATGGCGCGGGTCCAGCCGCGCACCGTCGTTGTCCTTGTAGAGCAGGCCGACCGTCCCGTCCGGATGCACCAGCAGGTGGATGTTCTGCGGGTGGGCCTCGAGGGCCACCCCGTACCGCAGCCACAGGCAGACGTGCCAGTCGAGCAGCAGGTCGAGGTAGGACTCCACCAGCTCCGCGGGGTGCGCGGCGATCCGTTCCAACACGGTGCCCGCCACCGGGTCGGACGCGGCGAGGGCCGCGACCGGCACCACCTGGACCCCGGCCAGGTCGCGTGGGAAGCGGCGGATCAGGAAGCTGAGCCGGTCGTCGTCGCCGGCGTGCCCGTAGACGCTCTCGTCGGCGTGCCGGATCCGGCCGGCGAAGGCCGGTTCCGCGCTCGCGATCCGGTCGAGCAGCCCGGCGACCGCCGCGCCGTCGGCGAGGGTGTCGGGATGCAGGGCCCGCCGGTTCCGCGCGCCGAGGGTCGCGGTCGGCAGCGGCAGTTTCAGATGGGTGTACGGGTCGTGTGCGAGCGCCACCGTCCGCATGGACAGGGTGGGCCGTACGGTGAACGCCGGCTGGTCGGTGATTGGCAGCCCGTGGCGCTGCGCGGTGAGTGGATGCACCGGCATCAGGAACCGGTCGGTCCGGGGCGCCCGCGGCCACCAGTCGGGAAGGTCACCGGTGAGCCGTACCGCCTCGGTGCGGGCGGCGTACCAGCGCAGGGCGAAGCGGGGCGCGTGCTCGGGGGAGTACCGGCGCAGGTCGTCGTCGTCGAGTCCGTGCCGGCACCGGTCGGTGGGATAGACCGGATGGCCGGCGTACGCGGCGAGCACGTCGTCGAGCAGTGCTGCCGGCATGCCGGTGCGGGCGGTCGTGCGTTCGGCCACGACCTCGGCGAGCACCCGCCGCCGGGCCGCCACGGCGAGCCGGCGGGCCAGCAGGTCGGCCTGGCACTCGGTGGTGAAGGCCTGCCAGCCGGCCTCGGCCTCCGGGTCGTCCTGCGGAGCGAGCACCGCCAGCAGACCCTCCACGGTGGTGACGTCGCGGGCGTCTCCGTCGTGGGCGACGACGTGCAGCACGGGTGCGGCGCTGCGCAGGGCCTGCTGGAAGCCGTCCGTACGGACCGGGATCCGCAGCAGCCCGGCTCGGTGCGGCGCCGCCCACCAGCCGAGGCCGTCGGGCCGGCCGCGGCTGAGCAGGCCGAGGTGGTCCTCGCGCAGCAGGGCGTCGAGCACCCGGCCGAACACCTCCCGCTCGCTGTCGTCGATCATCCGACGATTGTCCATCGCAGGCCGCGTCGGAAGACGGCCAGCGCGGCCCGAACGGTGTCCCGGTCGGGGCCGACGGCGTGCAGCGCCGCGAGGTAGTCGCGGTTGGTGCCGCTCCGGTCGGCGACCCTGCCCACCGCGCGCATCGGCCGGCAGGCCAGTCGGACGCCGTCCTGGACGGTGTCCAGCCGGCCGGGAGCCGCGACGAGCCGGCCGGACCGGTCGGCGCAGACGTACTCGACGCGGGCGTGCCGGGCGACGGTCGACGGGGCGGGCAGGTCGAGAGCGGTCAGCGGCTCACCGAGGTGCAGCCGGATGACGTGCTCGAACAGCGGCACACCGAGCAGGTCGGCGAGGATCAGGTCCATCCGGTCGCCGATCAGGCGGTAGTTCACCTCGATCAGCCGCACCCGGCCGTCCTGCACGACGTACTCGGTGTGGCAGGCGCCGAAGCGCACGCCGAGCGCGTCGAGCCGCGCCCGGAGCGCGAGGTCGTCCCGCTCGGGCGGGGGTGACCAGTCGAGGCTGGTCTCGGTGAACGTCGGTGGCGGGCCGAGGCCGGTGTGCCACCCGCCGAGGACGGCGAGGCCGGCCGCGTCGCCGAGGGTGTCGTAGGTGCGTAGTTCGCCGGCGAGGTACTCCTCGACCACCAGCGCGACTTCGGGCCGGCGGCGGCGGATCTCGGTGATCCGGGCGGCCAGGTCACCGGGGTCGGTCACCAGGTAGGCGTCCTCGCTGGCAACGCCGTCGCGGGGCTTGACCACGGCGGGAAACATCCCGTCCGGCACCGCGGGCGCCGTACCGGGGTTCACGGCGACGGTGCGGACCAGGTCGAGCCCGGCGACGGCGACGGCCCGGCGGGCCGCGGCCTTGTCCTTGCAGAGCCGGGCGGCGTCGGGGTCCTTGCCCGGCAGGCCGAGCCGGCGGGCGGCGATCGCGGTCGCTTCCTGGAGGTGGTCGCTGTTGGACAACAACGCCGCCGGCCGGGCCGCCGCCGTGACGACGGCCGAGGCGTCGCGGACGGCGCATCCGGCGACCGGTGTCCCGGCGGGCCACTGCTCCGGCCGGTCGGTCAGCACCGTGACCGGCAGTCCGAGCGAGGCCGCCGCCGGTAGGAATCCTTCCAGGACGGCGTCGGTGGGGTTGAGCGCGGTGAGGTACAGCCGCATCCCGCCTCCGTCGACTGGTTGATCATTCTGGTTGCCCACCCTAGTCGGGCATGCCGGCGCGTCCCGACGGCGCGGTTGCTGCCGGGTGTGCGTCGACTGTAGGGCGCAGTGGCCCACCTGTCGCTACCGATGACTATAAGGGTAGCCTCACCTAAGAAGTGCCGTTTGATGTGCGCACGAGTCGCGGTGCCCGGCGTCGGCAGGGGGCCGCCTGTCGGAGGAGGCCACCCGGGTGGAACGTCGTGGATTGTTGGAAGACGACCGGAAGCTCGTCAGTCGTTACTACTCCGGTCGGTTGACCGGCGCCGCCGACCCGCTCCGGCTGGCCACCGAGCTGGCCAGGGCGATGCCCGGCCCGTATGTCCTCTACGAGAACAGCGGCACGTGGTCGGTGGCGTCAGGATCGGCGTACGAGCTGGTGCTGTACGCCGACGAGCTGCACGTCCGGGACGCCGACGGCTGGTCGACCAGCCCGTCCGGCCCAGAACCGCTGCAGGCCGTGGCGGACGCGCTCGCCCGCTGCCCGGTCGAGGGCGCGCGGGCGTACGGCTGGGCCGGATTCGGCCTCAGCCACCTGCTGCACGGCGATCCCGCGGCGGCCCGTGGACCGTTGCTGCATCTGGTGGTCCCGACCCGCGAGGTGCGGATCTCCGCCGACGCCGTCGACGTCCGGGCGGTCGACACCGCGGACCTGCTGCCGCTCACCTCCCAGGTGGCCGCCGCAGCGGCGGTCGTCACCGCCGCCGGGACACCGCTGTCCTCACCGGACCCCGACCACGACGCCGAGTTCTACCGCACCGCGGTGTCCCGTGCCGTCGCGGAGATTCGGGCCCGGCGGTACCAGAAGGTGATCCTGTCCCGTCTCGTACCGGTCGACGGCGACGTCGACCTGTACGCCACCTACGAGGCGGGACGTCGGGCCAACACCCCGGCCCGGTCGTACCTGCTGGACCTCGGCGGCGTGCGGTGCGCCGGCTTCAGCCCCGAGACGGTCGTCGAGGTGACGGCCAACGGCCGGGTGTCCACCCAGCCGTTGGCCGGTACCCGGGCCCGGCACGGCGACCCGATGCTCGACGGTGCGCTCCGCACCGACCTGCAGGCCGACGCGAAGGAGATCTTCGAGCACGCCATCAGCGTGAAACTCGCCTTCGACGAGCTGACCGCCCTCGCGGTGCCCGGCAGCGTGCAGGTCGACGACTTCATGGACGTCAAGGAACGCGGCAGCGTGCAGCACCTCGCGTCGCGGGTCAGCGCCACCCTGAGCGGCGGACGCAACGCCTGGCACGCGCTCGCCGTCCTGTTCCCGGCGATCACCGCGTCCGGGGTGCCGAAGGCCGCCGCGTGCGAGGCCATCGACCGCCTCGAGAACGCGCCGCGTGGCCTGTACAGCGGGGCCGTGCTCACCGTCGACGCGGACGGCTCGATGGACGCGGCACTGGTGCTGCGGTCGATCTTCCAGCAGGAGGGCCGGACCTGGCTGCGCGCGGGCGCCGGCATCGTCGGACAGTCCACCCCGGAGCGTGAGCTGGAGGAGACCGCCGAGAAGCTGCGCAGCATCAGCCGCTACCTGCACCGCTGATCCGCACCGCGGGCCCGGTGACCGCGCACGGTCACCGGGCCCGCCGGTTCAGCCCGCCGTGCGGACGGTGAGCAACTCGGCCAGGGCCGCCGCCGTCGGGCGGGCGAAGAAGTCGGCGATGCCCAGATGGGTGCCCGTGGCGTCGCGTACCCGTTGGCGCAGCTGCACCAAGAGCAACGAGTGCCCGCCCAGATCGAAGAAGCTGTCGTCCGCCCCGACCTCCGGCACGTCGAGCAGCTCGGCGAAGAGGCCGCAGAGCAGCGCCTCGGCGGCGGTCTCCGGGCGACGCCCGGGGCGCCGGTCGTCGGCTGCCGGCGCCGGCAGCGCCCGCCGGTCCAGCTTGCCGTGCTCCGTCAGCGGCAGCTCGTCCAGTGCGACGAACGCCGCCGGGATCATGTAGTCGGGCAACATCCGGCCCAGGCGCGCGCGCAGCGCCACCGGGTCGAGCGCGGCGCCGTCGGCCAGGACGCAGTAGGCCACGATCCGCTTGCCGGCGGGCGGATCGTCCCGGACCACGGCCGCGGCCCGGGCCACGGCCGGATCAGCGGCCAGCGCGGCGGTGATCTCGCCCAACTCGATGCGGAACCCGCGGATCTTGACCTGCTCGTCGGCGCGGCCCAGGAAGTCGATCGCGCCGTCCGGCATCCAGCGCACCAGATCACCGGTGCGGTACATCCGGCTCCCGGGCGGTCCGTACGGGTCCGCGACGAACCGCTCGGCAGTGACCCCCGGCTGGTTCAGGTAGCCGCGGGCCAGACCGGCACCGGCCAGGTACAGCTCGCCGACGACGCCGGTGGGCACCGGTCGCAGCGTCCGGTCCAGCACGTACGCCCGGGTGTTGGCGGTGGGTCGCCCGACCAGGGGGCGCTCGCTGTCGGCGACGCGGGCGGCGAGGGCGTCGACCGTGGCCTCCGTCGGGCCGTAGAGGTTGTAGCCCGTGGTGCTCGGCAGGTCCCGTAGCTGCCGCCAGAGCGGCGTGGGCACGGCCTCACCGCCCACGCCCCAGGCGAGCAGCGGCGACCATCCATCGCGGATCAGCCCGGCGCCGGCCAGTTGCAGTGCGTGCGACGGGGTGACCTCGATGAAGTCGATGCGGTGCCGGTCGACGAAATCGACGAGCAGCGCCGGGTCGCGCAGCGTGTCCTCGGTGACCAGGTGCAGGGCGTGGCCGTCGAGCAGCCACAGCTGAGGCTGCCAGGACGCGTCGAACGCGAACGACCAACCGTGTGCGACCCGCAGCGCCCGGCCGCCGGCCGCGGCGACCGTGGGCCGGTACAGCAGTTCCCGGTGGCTGTGGAACAGGTTGGCGATGCTGCGGTGTTCCACCACCACGCCCTTGGGTAGCCCGGTCGAGCCGGACGTGTAGATGACGTACGCCGGATGTTCGGGCCGCGGCCGGGGCAGGTCACCGGCGCCCGGGTGGGCCAGCCGCCGCTGCACTAGCGGCGCGTCGAGCAGGAGGACCGGTGCGCCGGCCAGCGGGGCGAGCCGCTCGGTCGTGACGGTGAGCAGCGGACCGGCGTCGGTGAGGACGTGCGCGATGCGCCCCGGCGGGTACGCCGGGTCGATCGGCAGGTACGCCGCCCCGGCCCGCAGCACGGCGAGCAGCGCCACGACGGCGTCGGCGGTACGGGGCAGCAGCAGCGCCACCACCGTGTCCGGGCCGGCGCCGTGCTCGACGAGCAGGCGTGCCAGCTCGGCGCTGCGGGCGTCCAGCTGGGCGAATGTGTACGCGATGTCGCCGCACACCAGCGCCGGGGCGTCCGGTGTGCGGGCCACCTGGTCCTCGAACAGCTCGACGAGGGTGCGCCGCGGTGTGTCGACCACCGGCCCGGCACCCTGCGCGAGCACCCGCTCGTACTCGTCGGCGCTGAGCAGTTCCAGGCTGCCGACGGGGCGTTCCGGATCGCTGGTGACGGCGGCGAGCAGCCGGACGAGTCCGGTCGCCAGGCTGTGTGCGGTGGTGGCGTCGAACAGGTCGGTGCTGTACTCGACGCCGACCGTCATCCCGGTCCGGCCCGGCTCCTCCACGACCTCGAACGCCAGGTCGAACTTGGCGGTCGCGGTGTCCACCTTCTCCTGCACCACACGGCACTCGCCGAGCCGCAGTCGCAGGTCCGGCCGGACCTGGTGGCTCAGCATCACCTGGAACAGCGGGTGCCGCGCCATCGACCGGGCCGGGTTGAGTACCTCCACGAGGCGCTCGAACGGTACGTCCTGATGGGCGTACGCGGCCAGGTCGGTCTCTCGGACCCGCGCCACCAGGGTGCGGAACGTCGGGTCGCCGCTCGTGTCGGTCCGCAGCACCAGCGTGTTGGCGAAGAAGCCGACCACCTCGTCGACGGCGTCGTCGGTGCGTCCCGCGATCGGCGTGCCGATCGGGATGTCGGTGCCGGCGCCCAGCCGGGTCAGCAGGGCCCCGAGCGCCGCGTGCAGCACCATGAAGACGCTGGCGTCGCACCGCCGCGCGAGCGCCCGGACCGCCCGGTGCACCCCGGCCGGGACGGTGACCTCCACACAGGCTCCGCGCAGGCTCGGCACCGCGCGGCGCGGGCGGTCGGTGGGCAGGGTCAGCTCCTCCGGCAGCCCGTCGAGTGCCTTGCGCCAGTATCCGAGCTGACGGGCGGCCAGCGAGTCCGGTTCGTCGTCGCGGAGCAGTTCCCGCTGCCAGACCGCGTGGTCGGCGTACTGCACCGGTAGGGGCGTCCAGCCGGGCTCGTGCCCGCCGGTGCGGGCGGCGTAGGCCGTGGCGAGGTCGCGCAGCAGTGGTAGGGCCGACCACCCGTCCGCCGCGACGTGGTGCACGGTCAGCAGCAGCACGTGTTCGTCCGGGCCCAGTTCGAACAGCTCGGCCGCGAACGGCGGCTCGGCGTCGATCCGGAAGGGCCGGCGGGCGGCCGCCGCCAGCAGGTCCGCCAGCTCGCCGCCGGCCGCGGCGGTCACCGGCAGCGCCGGCCGGGCCGCGGCGGCGGGCAGGATGACCTGACGGGGGGTGCCCGCCTCGTCCGCCAGCACCGTGCGCAGTGCCTCGTGTCGATCGGTCAGGTCACCGAGCGCCGCGCGTAGTGCCGCGACGTCCAGGTCGCCGGTGACGCGTGCGGCGAAGGCCATGGTGTACGCGGGGTTGGGGCCGTCGAGCCGGTACAGGAACCACATCCGGGCCTGGGCGTACGACAGCGGCAACGGGTCGGGTCGGAACCCGGCCCGCAGCACCGGCCGGGTGTCCCGGGCGTCGAGCCGGGTCGCCAGCGCGGCCACCGTGGGCTCGTCGAACACGGTACGTAGCGCCAGCTCCGCCCCGAACACCGTGCGGACGCGGCTGGCCAGGCGCGTGGCGAGCAGCGAGTGGCCGCCCAGTGCGAAGAAGTCGTCGTCGATGCCGACCGTCTCCACCCCGAGCACCTCGGCGAACAACTCGCAGAGCAGTTCCTCGGCGGGGGTCCGCGGCCGGCGTGACGCGTCGGCCGGCTGCCGCGTCGGCGCGGGAAGCGCGGCCCGGTCCAGTTTGCCGCTCGGCGTCGCGGGCAGGGCGTCGAGCACCACGACGGTGGCCGGTACGAGGTGTGCGGGCAGTGTCGTGGCCAGGTCCTGCCGTACGCCGGCCGGGTCGAGTGCCTCGCCGACGACGTAACCGACCAGCCCGAGCTCCGGTCGGGCGACGACTGCCGCCGCGCGGACGCCGGGTAGCCCCAGCAGGGCCGCCTCGACCTCGCCCGGCTCCACCCGGAACCCGCGGATCTTGACCTGGGTGTCGGTGCGGCCGAGATATTCGACGGCACCGCCGGCGGTGCGGCGAACCAGGTCACCGGTGCGGTACATGCGCGTGCCGGGTGGGCCGAACGGGTCGGCGACGAAGCGTTCCGCGGTCAGCGCCGGGCGGCCGAGGTACCCGTCGGCGAGCTGCCGACCCGCCAGGTACAGCTCGCCGGGCGTCCCGGCGGGGACGGGCCGCAGCGCCGCGTCGAGCACGTACAGGGCGGTGTTCCACACCGGCCGGCCGATCGGCACGGTGGCGGCACCGGGCGGGCACGGCCACGCGGTGACGTCCACGGCGGCCTCGGTGGGCCCGTACAGGTTGTGCAGCTCGACAGCGCCGCCGTAGCGGTCGTGGAAGGCCTCGGCGAGGTCGACGCTGAGGGCCTCACCGCTGCACAGCACCCGGGTCAGACCGGTACACGCTGCCGCCTGCGGCTCGGCCAGGAAGGCCCGCAGCATCGACGGCACGAAATGCACGGTGGTGACCCGTTCCCGCTGAACGAGGCCGGCCAGGTAGCGCGGGTCGCGATGACCTCCGGGCCGGGCCACGACCAGCGTGGCGCCGACGATCAGCGGCCAGAAGAACTCCCACACCGAGACGTCGAAGCTCGACGGCGTCTTCTGCAGCACCCGGTCGTCCGGGGTGAGTCCGTACTCGTCCTGCGTCCAGAGCAGCCGGTTGACGATCGCCCGGTGGGACACGACCACGCCCTTGGGGCGGCCGGTGGAGCCGGAGGTGTAGATGACGTACGCCGGGTCCGCCGGCCGCACGCCCGGGCAGCCGGGCGCGGCCTCCGGCAGGACGGCGCTGTCGAGCGCCAGCACCGCGGTCGCGTCGACCGGCAGGGCGGCGCGGGTCGCGGTGTCGGTGAGCAGCGCGGCGGGCCTGGCGTCGGCGACCATGAGGGCGAGCCGGTCGGCGGGGTAGTCGGGATCGAGCGGCAGGTACGCGGCGCCGGCGCGCAGCACCGCGACCAGCGCCACGACCAGGTCGGCCGAGCGGGGCAGGGCCACCCCGACCACACCGCCGGGCCCGACGCCGTGCGCGGCCAGCAGGGCGGCCACTCGCCCGGCGCGGTCGTGCAGCTGGGCGTAGGTGAGCCGGACGCCGTCGGCGACCACCGCGGTGGCGTCCGGCGTGCGGGCGGCCTGTTCGGCGAGCAGCGTGGTCAACGTCGTGTCCGGTACGGCGGCGGCGGTGCCGACCAGCGGCTCCACCTCTGCGGCGTCGAGCACCTCGACGCGGCCCAGCGGCACGGTGGGCGCGGTCGCGAACGCGGTCAGTGCCCGGATGAGGCGCTCGGCCACCCGTCGCGCCTGCGGCTCGGTGACGGCGTCGGGGCGGTGTCCCACCTCCAGTCGGAGCCGCTCGCCGGGCAGGACCGTGACGGCGAGCGGATAGTGCACGCCCTCCTCGCCGGAGAACCCGGCCAGCCGCAGGCCGGGGGCGAGGTCGGCGAGACGGTCCGGGTCGAAGGGGTAGTTCTCCACCGTGACCAGGGTGTCGAACAGCTCGCGCCCGCCAGCGACGCGCTGGATGTCGGCCAGCCCCAGGTGCTGGTGCGCCACCAGCTCCGACTGCTGGTCCTGCAGGCGGCGCAGGGCGGTGGCGTACGGCTCGGCCGGCGGCAGACCGACCCGCACCGGGACGGTGTTGACGAACGCGCCGATCATCGACTCGGCGCCCGGCAGGTCGGCCGGGCGGCCGGACACCACGGTGCCGAACACCACGTCGTCGCGGCCGAGGGTCCGGCCGAGGGTGAGGGCCCACGCCCCCTGGACGACCGTGCCGAGGGTCAGGCCGTGCGCCCTCGCGGTCGCGGTCAGTTGTGTCGTGGTGGCGGCGTCGAGGCGTACGACGACACGCTGCGGGTGCTCCCGCACGCCGCTGTCGGTGCCCGGCGACACGAGCGTCGGGGCGTCGAGTCCGGACAGTGCTTCCCGCCACGCCGTCTCGGCGGCGGCGCGGTCCTGCGCGGCGAGCCACTCGAGGTAGCGTCGCGGTGCCGCTGCCGGAGGTGGCGGGTCGCCGGCGTACCGGGCGAACAGCTCCCGTACCAGCAGGGGCTGTGACCATCCGTCGAGGACGATGTGGTGGGCGGCGAGGACGAACCGGTGCAGGTCGTCGGCGAGGCGGATCAGCGCGAACCGCACCAGCGGCGGGCGACCCAGGTCGAACCGCCGCCGGCGGTCCTGCTCGGCGAGCCGTCGCTCGGCGGCGTCCCGTTCACCACTGGGCAGCGCGCCGAGGTCGGCGTACTCCCACGGCACCGGGACGTGCCGGGCCACCAGCGCGGCGGCCCGTCCCTGCCGGTTACGGCGGAACGCGCTGCGCAGCGCGGGGTGGGCGTCGAGCAACCCCTGCGCGGCGGCGCGTAGCCGGTCGGCGTCCACCGGGCCGCGCAGGGTGAGCACGAGCCGTCCCGCGTACACGTCCGGGCCTTCGGCGTCCAGCTCGGCGCGGAAGAGCAGGCCCTCCTGCAGCGGGGTCGGCGGGAGAATGTCGTCGAGCGCGGGACGGCCGGTCACGAGAGGCTCCAATCGGTGACGAAGTCGTCGATCTCGTCCTGGCTGATCGCCATCAGGGAGACATCGGAGGGGGTGAGACCACCGGCGGCCGGGTCTGCGGCGTGTGTGGCCAGAGCGGTCAGGTAGGCGGCCCAGCGGTCGGCGAGGGTGTGCACCTCGGCCGGGTCGAGGGCGGCACCGGCCCAGGACCAGGTGGCGTGCAGTGCCGCGCCACCGGGGCCCGGCCGGATCCAGGCGTCGATCTCCAACTGGTGGGCGAGCGGCAGCGCCGGGTCGACGTGGTGGAACAGCCCGTCGTCCGTCGGCTCCCAGAAAGCGTCGCCACCGCCGACGAGCCGACCCAGATAGTTGACGCAGACAGCCGGTACGGGCAGCCGCGCCAACTGCGGGGCCGCCTGCGGGTTCAGGTGCCGCAGGGCCCCGTAGCCGAGGCCACCGTCGGGTACGGCGCGTACCTGTTCCTTGACGGCCTTGAGGGCACGACCGATCTCCACGCCGCCGGCCCGGGCCGCGGCGAGATCGACCGGCCCCGGGTCGAGGCGGACGGGGTGCACGGCGGTGAACCAACCGACGGTGCCGGCCAGGTCGGTGCCCGGGGCGATCGCTGCCTCCCGGCCGTGGCCCTCCAACGCCACGGTGAGGGCCGTGTCGGATCCGCTGCCGTGGCGGGACTCGGCGACGGCGAGCGCCAGGGCGGTCAGCAGGGCGTCGGCCGGGTCGGCCCGGAACGCGGTGGGTAGCCGCGTCAGCAGCGCTTCCGTGACGTCCGCGGTAAGGGTGACGACCCGGCGCTGCTGCGTGCCGGTGATGTCCCGGGCCGGGTCGAGCTGGCCTTTACCGAATGGTCCCGGCGCGGCCAGGGCGCTCGTCCACTGTGCCGCCTGTTCGCGGGTGGCCGGCCGATCGGCGTACTCGCGCAGTCGCGCGGACCAGGCCCGCAGCGAGGTGCCCGACGGCGACAGCGCGGTACCACGCCATGCGGCGGCCAGATCGGCGCAGAGGATCCGCCACGACACCCCGTCCACCACGAGGTGGTGCGCCACCAGCACCAGCTGATCGCGCGCGGGCAGCCAGACCGCCTGCAGCAGCACGCCGTCCGCCGGTCGCAGTCGCTGCGCGGCGGCCCGTGCCTCGTCGGCCGGGGTGCCGTCGCCGACCCGCAGCAGGTCACCGGCGCGCACCGCGCCGGGAGGCGCGGCCACCAGATCCCAGCGACCTTTCGCCGTGGTCACGAGCCTGGCGCGCAGTGCCGGGTGCCGGTCGAGGACCTGCTGGAGCAGACCGGTCAGCTGGTCAACGGTCAGCCCGGCCGGGGCGCGTAGCGCCATGCCCTGGCTGTAGCTGTCGGCCGCCGCCGGCCGGCCGGCGGCGGCCAGTTCGCGCAGCCACCCGACGATGGGCGTTTCGGCGATGGCGCCGACGCCGTCGTCCGCCGGTGGGGTGGTCGGGCCGGGGACCGCCCGGGCGACGGTGGCGAGGGCGGCCGGTGTCTGGTGGCGGAAGACGTCGCGCGGCTCGATCGTCCACCCGGCCGCCCGGGCCCGGCTGACCAGCTGCAGGGCGACAATGCTGTCCCCACCCAGTTCGAAGAAGTTCGCGTCGGCGGCGACCCGGTCGTGGTCGAGCAGCGCCGCGAACAGGTCGCAGAACAGGGTCTCGCCGGCGTCGGCGGGGGGCCGCCCGCTGTCCGCGGCGGGCACCTGCGGCACCGGGAGGGCCGCGCGGTCGAGCTTGCGGTTCGTGGTCTCCGGCAGCCGGTCGAGGGCCGTCCACAGCGACGGCACCATGTGGTCGGGCAGCGCCGCGGCGGCGTGCGCCCGCCAGCCGTTCGGGTCGGCCGGGTGGCCGGGTGCGGGCACCACGTAGGCGACGAGCCGGCGGGAGCCCGGCAGGTCGTCGCGGGCGACGACGGCGACGTCGGCGACGCCCGGGTGTCGGCTGAGGACGGCCTCGATCTCGCGGGGTTCGATCCGGAACCCGCGGATCTTCACCTGGTCGTCGGCGCGGCCGAGGCACTCCAGGTCGCCGTCGACCCAGCGGGCCAGGTCGCCGGTGCGGTACATGCGGGTGCCGGGTGGCCCGAACGGGTCGGCGACGAACCGCTCGGCGGTGAGCGCCGGGCGCCGCAGGTAACCGCGCGCCAGGCCGGCGCCGGCCAGGTACAGTTCGCCGGTGACACCGGGTGGTACCGGTCGCAGCCGGGCGTCGAGCACGTACGCGGTCATGCCGGCGATGGGCCGGCCGATACGCGGGGCACCCTCGCCGGTGACCGGGGCGACGACGGCGTCGACGGTGCACTCGGTCGGCCCGTAGAAGTTCCACGCGTGCAGGCCGGGCCGCGCACCGAGGTCCCGCCACAGCGCGTCGGGCATGGCGTCGGCGCCCGGTCCGAGCAGCGCCGGCCGGTGGCGGCCCGGAGCGAACAGGCCGTGCTGGATGAGCTGCTGCAGGTGGGTCGGGGTCAGGTCGAGGTAGTCGATGCGCTCGTCGGCCACGTACGCGGTGACGGCTGCCGGGTCGGGGTAGCTCGCCTCGTCGAGGACGTGCAGTTCGTGACCGCCCACCATGAGGACCACCGGGTCGAGGGCGGCGTCGAACGCGAACGACGCCACGTGGCCGACCCGGATCCGTCGCCCGCCGACCGCGGCCACCTTGGGCGGAAAGAGCGCCGAGGTGTGGGCGGCGAACAGGTTCGCCAGGCTGGCGTGGCTGACCACCACACCCTTCGGGATGCCGGTGGAGCCGGAGGTGTAGATCACGTACGCCGCGCTGTCGGGGGCCGGCGGGCGCGGATCTGACACCGTCGCGGGCGGCGGGTCGTCGTCGAGGTACACCATCGGCAGGCCCGGCGGGTGCGGCAGGGACGCCGCGAGGGTCCGGGTGGTGAGCAGGCAGACCGGCTGGGAGTCGGCGAGCATCGCCGCCAGACGGTCCTGCGGGTACGCGGGGTCCAGCGGCAGGAAGGCGGCACCGGCGCGCAGCGTGCCCAGCATCGCGGGCACCACGTCGCGGCGCGCCAGCGCCAGTGCCACCACTCGGTCGGGTCCGGCGTCGTGTGCCGTGACCAACCGCGCGATCCGGTCCACCTCCGTGGCCAGGTCGGCGTAGGTCAGCCGCGACAGCTCGCCGGAGGCGGCGCGTACGACCAGGGCGACGGCGTCCGGGGTACGGGTGACCTGCCGGGCGAACGCGTCCGGCAGCGGCGGCGCGGCGGGGGCCGGCACGGGCGGCGCCACCAGCGCCGAGCGCTCGGCGGCGAACAGCAGCTCGTGGTCGTCGATCGGCCGGTCCGGTGCGGCGACGGCGGCGGTGAGCAGCTGCACCAGCCGCGCCGTCAGGGCCTCCACGGTGCCGGGGTCGAACAGGTCGGCGCTGTACTCGGCGAACCCGCCGACCGTTCCCGGTGCCTCGGGGTCGAAGTCCTCGATGAAGGTGAGGCTCAGGTCGAACGTGGCGGTCTGCGTGGCGACGACGTACGGGCGGCTGACCAGCCCCGCAACGGGCAGCCGCGACGCGGTGCCGCTCTGGTGCACCACCATCACCTGGAACAGCGGGTGTCGGGCGGTGGAGCGCGGCGGGTTGAGAATCTCGACGAGCCGCTCGAAGGGCAGGTCCTGGTGGTCGTAGGCGTCCAGGTTGGTTCGCCGGATGCGGTGCAGCAGCTGGGTGAAGGTCGGTGAGCCGGACGTGTCGGTGCGCAGCACCAGTGTGTTGACGAAGAAGCCGACCAGGTCGTCGAGGGGTTCGACGCCGCGATTGGCGACGGGTGTGCCGAGCGGGATGTCGTCGCCGGCGCCGAGCCGGGTGAGCAGTGCCGCCACGGCGGCCTGGTACACCATGAACGGGGTGACCCCGAGCCGGGCGGCCAGCTCACGGACGGCCTGCGCCTGCCCGGCGTCGATGGTGAACCGGGTGAGCCCGCCGGCGTACGACGACTCGGCCGGCCGGGGCCGGTCGGTGGGCAGGCGCAGTTCGGCCGGCGCGCCGTCCAGGGTCTGCCGCCAGTAGGCCGCCTGCCGGGCGGCGCGGCTGCCGGGGTCGTCGGCGTGCCCGAGGGCCTTGCGCTGCCAGACGGCGTAGTCGGCGTACTGCACGGGCAGCGGGGCCCACGCGGGCGCCGCGTCGGCGCGCCGGGCCGTGTAGGCCGAGGCGAGGTCGCGGACCAGCACGGGCAGCGACCGCCCGTCGCCGGCGATGTGGTGCAGCAGTAGCAGCAGGACGTGCCGGTCGGGGGCGAGTCGGAACAGCGTGACGCGCAGCGGGGTTTCCCGAGCGAGGTCGAACACCTGCGCGGCGGCTGACGAGACCTCGGCGTCGAGCGTCGCCGGGGTGACGTCTCGGACGGCCAGGCGTCCTCCGGCCGGCAGGACGACCTGGTGGGGTGTCCCGTCGCGCTGGGGGAAGACGGTGCGCAGGATCTCGTGCCGCGCGACGACGTCCCGCAGTGCGGCGTCGAGCAGGCCGGCGTCCAACGGTCCGTCCAGGGCCAGCCCGAGCGGGATGTGGTACGCCGCGCCGGCGTCCTCAAGGCGGTGCAGGACCCACAGCCGAAGCTGTGCGAACGACAGCGGGGCCGGGCCGTCATCGCCGCGCGGCGCCAGCGGCGGCAGGTCCTCGGCGGGTGCCGCGGCCGGGGCCAGCGTGCGGGCCAGCGCGGCGGGCGAGGGGCCGTCGAACAGCGACCGCAGGAGGGGACGCACGCCCAGTTCGGCCTGCACCCGGGTGATCAGCCGGGCGGCCAGCATCGAGTGGCCGCCCAGCGCGAAGAAGTCGTCGTCGGGCCCCACGGCGGGCACGTCGAGGACGTCCGCGTACAGCGCGCACAGCCGCGCCTCCAGCGCCGAGGCGGGCGCCCGTCCGGTCGCGGCGGAGTAGACCGGCGCGGGCAGGGCCCGGCGGTCGAGCTTGCCGTTGCTGGTCAACGGCAGCCGGTCCAGCACGACGATCGCGGCCGGAACGAGATGCGCGGGCAGGGCGCGGGCCAGTCCGTCGCGCAGCTGTTGGGGTGACGGGTCCGTCCCGGTGACGTAGGCGACCAGCCGCACGTCGCCGGGCGTGTCCTCGCGGGGCACGACGGCGGCCTGCGCGACGGTGGGATGGGCGCGCAGCAGCTGCTCCACCTCGCCCGGTTCCACCCGGAAGCCGCGGATCTTGACCTGATGGTCGACCCTGCCGAGGTACTCCAGCACGCCGTGCGCGCTCCAGCGGGCCAGGTCGCCGGTGCGGTACATCCGGCTGCCCGGCGGGCCGTACGGGTCGGCGACGAAGCGGGTGGCGGTGAGAGCCGGCCGGTCGTGGTATCCGCGGGCGAGGCCGTCGCCGGCCACGTACAGTTCACCGGCGGCGCCGGGCGGGACCGGGTGCAGCCGTTCGTCGAGCAGCCGGACGGCGGTGTTGTGCACCGGCCCCCCGATCGGCACCACCGGCCCGGAGTGCTCCGGCGTACACGCCCACAGGGTGGCGTCCACCGTGGTCTCGGTGGGCCCGTACGAGTTGAACATGCGGCAGGTCGCCGCCCAGCGCCGCATCAGTTCGGGCGGGCACGCCTCGCCGGCCACGATCAGGGTGACGCCGGCCGGGAGCGCGTGCTCGTCCGGCAGGGAGGCGAGCACCCCCGGTGGCAGCGTCAGGTGGGTGATGCCGTGGCGGGCGCAGAAGTCCGCCAGCGGGGGGCCGAGGCGCTGCTCCGCCGGCACGATCACCAGCGTGGCGCCGGTGAGGAGGCCCATCGTCCATTCCCACACCGACGTGTCGAAGCTCATCGACGCGAACTGCAGCACCCGGTGCCCGGGTCCGACGCCCAGCTCGTCGACCATCGTCGAGACGAGGCTGGGAATGCCCTCGTGGGTGACCACGACACCCTTGGGGCGGCCGGTCGACCCGGAGGTGTAGATGACATAGGCGGCCTGCTCCGGCCCGGCCGGGCACGGCTTGGGGACGCACCCGGCGGTGGTGTCCTGGTCGATGAGGAACGCCGGCGGCGCGGCGGCCGGCAGCGCCGGTACGGTCGCGGTGTCACTCACCAGCAGGATGGGTCGGGCGTCGTCCAGCATCAGCGCGATCCGCTCCGGTGGGTAATCCGGGTCGATCGGCAGGTACGCCGCGCCGGCCTTCAGCACAGCCAGCGCGCAGACGAGGAACTCGCCGCAGCGGGGGAGCGCGACGGCGACCACGGTCTCGGGTCCGGCGCCACGCGCGGCGAGTGCGCCGGCGAGGACGTCCGAACGCTCGTCCAACTCGGCGTAGCTCAGGGTCCGCGTTCCACCGTCCTCCCAGCGCAGTGCCTCCGCGTCGGGTGTGTGTCGGGCCCGCGCGCGGAACAGTTCGGCGATCGTGGCCCGGTCCACCGGCCGGGAGTCGCTGCCCCAGCCGGCGAGCACGAGTTCCCGCTCGCCGGGGGCGAGCAGGTCCAGGTCGCCGAGCGGGGCGTCGACGTCGGCCAGGGCGGCGTCGAGCAGCCGCGCGTAGCGGCCGACGAGGCCGTCGACGGTGCCGGCGTCGTACCGGTCGGCACGGTAGGTGACGTCCAGACCGAGCGTGCCGTCGGGTTCCAGCACCGCGGCGACGGCCAGGTCGAACGCCGCGGCCCCGTTGTCGACGCGCCGTTCGGTCACGGTGACGCCCGGCAGGTCGAGGGCCGCCCAGACGTCGCTGCGTACCGAGAACAGGATGTCGAACCAGACGTGGTGCCCGGCGCTGCGATCCGGGCGCAGCTCCTGCACGATGGTGTCGAACGGCACCCGCTGGTGGGCGTACGCGGCGAGACACTGCTCACGGACGTGCTGCAGGAAGGCGCGGAACGTCGTCGCCGGGGTCGCCCGCGTACGCAGGGCGAGTGTGTTGCCGAAGTTGCCGATCAGGCGGTCGGCGCCCGGGTCGGTGCGGGTCACGACGGGGGACCCGACGATGAGGTCCGGCACACCGCCGACGCGGTGCAGCAGACCGGTGAACCCGGCGAGCAGTGCCATGAACGGGGTGACGCCCTCGGCGCGGCAGACGGCGTGCAGTCGTTCGCGCAGCGCCGCCGGCAGCCGTCGGGTGAGCCGGCCGCCCGTCGCGGGCCCGTCGGTGGTGCGCAGCCGGTCGGTGGGCAGCGGTACCGGGGCCGGTGGGTCGGCCAGTCGGGCGCGCCAGTGGTCCAGGTCCGTGGCGGTCCACGGCGGCGTGCGGTGTTCCGCGGCGGCCAGGTCGGCGTACTGCGCCGGCAGGTGGGGCAGGTCCCGCCCGGTGTACCCGGCACCGAGGTCGTGCAGGAGCACCTGCCAGCTCGCGTCGTCCCAGGCGATGTGGTGCGCGACCAGCAGCAGGACGTGCTCGTCCGCGGCGAGCCGGAGGATCTCCAGCCGGATCGGCAGCTCGGTCGTCAGGTCGAACGGGCGTTCGGCGAGCCGCGCGGCGGCCCGGTCGACGGCGGGTTCGCGCTTCTCGGGCGCCAGCGAGGTCAGGTCGGTGGTGGTCAGCTCCAGCCCGTCGACCGGTACGACCACCTGGTGCGGTTCGCCGTCCTCGCCGACCCGGTAGACCGAGTGCAGCACGTCGTGGCGCTGCACGACGTCGCGCAGCGCCCGGGCGAGGTCCGCCGCCGACAACGCACCGCACAGTCGCGCGCCGACGCAGACGTGGTACGCGGTGTCCTCCGGCCGGAGCTGGTGCAGCAGCCACATCCGGCGCTGCGCCGCGGACAGGGGAGCCGGTCCGGTGACGCGGGGGACGGTCGACGGTACCTCCGGCCGACGGGCGATGCCCCGCTCCGCGAGTCTGCGGCGGACGAGTTCTCTCCGCCGGGCCGCCAGGTCGGCGTTGCCGTCGCCGTCCATGTTGGGCACGTTCCTGTCACCTCCGATTGCGCCGGGTCAACCGGAGGGACCCTAACTTAGGTTAGCCTAATCTTGCCATAGCGACGGGTGGAGGTGGCGCGTGCGCGTCCGTGAGTTCGGCTTGGATCTGCGTCCGCTGCGGGGCGGTTCGCGGCTGGCCTGGGTGCTCGCCGCCCGGCTGCTGGGACTGCTCAGCATCGGACTCACGTCCGTCGCCGTCGTCGTGCAGGTCTACGCGCTGACCGGTTCGTCGTTCCAGGTGGCGATGGTCAGTCTGGTGCTCGGCGCGGGCCTGCTGGTCGGTCTGCTCGCCGGCGGGGTGCTCGCCGACGGCCGGGAACGCCGGTCCCTGATCCTGCTCGGCAGTGGCTGGGCGGTCGTGACGTTCGGCGCGCTGGCGCTCAACGCGGCAGCCGACCACCCGCGGTTGTGGGTCATCTACCTGCTCGGCGCTCTCTTCGGCCTCACCGAGGGCTGTGCCGAGAGTGCGTTGACCGCCGTCGTGCCGAGTCTCGTGCCGGCCGACCAGCTACCGGCGACGGGCGCGCTGGTGACCGTCACGACCACCGTCGGCGCCATCGCCGGTCCGGTGGTCAGCGGAGCGCTCGTCGCCGGTCCGGGACTGGCCACCACGTACGCGCTGGCGGCGCTCGGCGCGGCGGGCGCCGTTCCGCTGCTGGCCCGGCTGGGCGCGCTACCGCCGCAGGTGCCCGGCGACGCGGAGTCCGTCGTGCCGGCCGGCCGTGGTGCCTGGTGGCCCGCGCTGCGGGAGGGTCTGACGTTCATCCGTCGCAGCCGGATCGTCGCCGCTGTGCTCGTGGTGGACCTCTGTGGTGCGCTGTTCGCGACCCCGGCGGCACTGTTTCCGCAGTTCGCGGAGCGCGTCTTCGCCGCCGGCCCGAGCGCGGTCGGCCTGCTCACCGCCGCTCCTGCCGCCGGTGCCGCCGTCGCCTCCCTGCTGTCGGGCTGGACGGGGCGGTTGCGCCGGCCCGGACGGGTCCTGCTCGGCGTGGTCGGTGCCTACGGACTGGTGACGATCGGCTTCGGTGCCAGCCCGGTGCTCGGCCTCGGTCTCGCCTTCCTGGCCCTGGCCGGCGCCGCGGACACCATCTCGGAGATCCTGCGTCGCACCCTTCTCATGCAACACACCACCGCGCACATGCAGGGGCGGGTCGGCAGTCTCTGGCTCGCGCAGGCGATGACCGCACCCGCGCTCGGCGGCGTACTGCTCGGGCTGGCGGCAGGGCTGACCGGCCCGTCGGCAGCCGTCGCTCTCGGTGGGGCGCTCTGCGTCGGGGCCACCGTCCTGGTGGGATGGTGCTACCCGCAGCTGTGGCGGCACCGGGCGGTCGGCGCCGGCCCGGAGGCCGGTCGGGACGTCGCGGAACCGTCGTGCGACGACGTGAGGACCGCGACTGTCCAATCCTAGTTAGGTGAGGCTATCCTACCTCGGTGACTATCGAGGCGACGAGCGTCGTGCCCCGCCGGTCGGCGTCGCCTGCCGTCCGGTCGCAGGCGTGGGCCACGTTGAGCTGCCTGGCCCTTCTGCTGCTGCTCTGCCTGGCGTCCGTGGCGCTCGGCACCCGATGGATTCCCCCCGATCAGGTCCTCACCCTGCTCCTGCACCCAGACGGATCGGAAGTGGCCGGCATCGTCCACCAGATGCGGGTGCCGCGGACGCTGTTCGGGCTGCTGGCCGGGGCGGCGCTGGCGATCGCCGGCGCACTGATGCAGGGGCTGACCCGCAACCCGCTCGCCGATCCAGGAATCCTCGGCGTCACCGCCGGTGCCTCCATCGGTATCGTCGTCACGACCACTGTGCTCGGCATCGCGTCGGTCTACAGCTACGTGTGGTTCGGCTTCGCCGGTGCCCTCGCCGCGACGGCTCTCGTGTACGGGCTCGGCTCGGCCGGCGGCGGCGGCGCCACACCGGCCAAGCTGGCCCTCGCCGGTGCCGCCGTCTCCGCGTTGCTGCAGTCGCTGGTCAACGCAGCCCTGCTCGTCGATGCCGCGGCTCTCGGTGATTTCCGGTTCTGGGCGGTGGGAGCCCTTACCGGCCAGCCCGCCACGATGCTCGGGCCCGTCCTGCCCTTCTTCGCGGCCGGCGCCGTGCTCGCCGCCACCACCGCGCCCGCGCTCAACACCCTGGCGCTCGGCGAGGACGTCGCCCGCGGTCTCGGGCAGCGCGTGGGCCTCGCCCGGTTGCGCGGTGCCGCCGCGGTGACCCTCCTCGCCGGTGCCGCCGTGGCGCTGTGCGGACCCATCGCCTTCGTCGGCCTGCTCGTACCCCACGTCGTGCGTGCCTTCACGGGCCCGGACCACCGATGGATCCTGTGGTACTCGGCGCTGCTCGGGCCGTGCCTGCTGCTTGCCGCCGACATCGCCGGCCGGCTGGTCGCCCGGCCCGACGAACTACCCGTGGGGATCGTCGTGACAGCGCTGGGTGCGCCGTTCTTCGTCGCGCTGGTCCGCCGCCGCGGACTGCGGGAGCTGTGACCGTGTCTGCCGCAGAGAACGCCAGGGCGCTGGTCCCGGGGGTCGTGATCCGTCTGCCGGGCACCCGGGCATGCTGGCTGGTGCGCCCCCGCGCGATGGTGGTGAGCCTGCTGCTCGCGGCGGTGGTCGCCGCGGCTTTCCTGCTCGCCGTCGCCGTCGGCGATCTGGACCTACCGCTGTCCGATGTGGCGGCGGCCCTGGTGACCGGCGGTGACGACGTGACCGGCCTGGTGGTACACGACCTGCGCCTGCCTCGGGCACTGGTCGGCCTGCTCGTCGGCGCCGCGTTCGGCGTCTCCGGGGCGGTTTTCCAGTCACTCACCCGCAACCCGCTCGCCAGTCCCGACGTGATCGGCGTGTCCGCCGGTGCCGGCACCGCCGCCACGGCGGGACTGCTCATCGGTGCTGGCGCCGGGCTCGGCCTGCAGACGGCGGCGTTGCTCGGCGGGCTGGGATCGGCCCTGCTGATCTACCTGCTGGCGTACCACGGCGGCACCAGCGGCTTCCGGATCGTCCTGGTGGGCATCGGCGTCGCCGCCCTGTGCGGCAGCGTCACCACCTACCTGTTGCTGAGGGCCGGGGTGTACCAGGCGCAGCAGGCCCTGATGTGGCTGACCGGCAGCCTCAACGCCCGTGGCTGGGAGCACGTCGGCCCGCTTGTGGTCGGCCTCGCCGTCCTCGCGCCCGCCGTCGCGGTGCTCGCACCGTGGCTGTCCGGCCTGCAGCTCGGCGACACCCCCGCCCAGGCCCTCGGTCTTCCCGTTCACCGGGCCCGGGTCGCCCTGCTCGCGGTGGCCGCCGCGCTCGCCTCGATCGGCACCGCCGCCGCCGGCCCGGTGGCCTTCGTCGCCCTGATCAGTCCGCAGATCGCCGTACGGCTCGTCGGGGCGCCCGGCCCCGCGCTGGTCTCGTCCGGCCTGGTCGGGTCCGCGGTGGTGCTTCTCGGTGACATGCTCGCCCGGGAGGCGCTGCCCGGCGTCGAACTACCCGTCGGCGTGGTGACGGGCGCACTCGGCGCACCTGTCCTGCTGTGGCTGCTGGGCCGTGCGAACCGTTCCGGTGTAGGAGGCTGACATGGATGTGCTGGCGCACGGGCTCACCGCTGAGGGACTCACCCTCGGGTATCCCGGCCGACGAGTGGTGGACGGCCTGGACGTGACGATCCCGCCCGGCCGGGTGACCGCCATCGTCGGGGCCAACGCCTGCGGCAAGTCCACTTTGCTGCGGGGCCTGGCCAGGCTGCTGCGCCCGGCGGCCGGCACCGTGCAGCTCGACGGCCGGTCGATCGACACGCTGCGCGGTAAGGAGCTTGCCCGGCTGCTCGGTGTGTTGCCGCAGGACCCGGCCGCGCCGGACGGCATCACCGTACTGGACCTGGTCCGTCGCGGCCGCAGCCCGCACCAGTCGTGGTGGCGGCAGTGGTCCGCCGCCGACGAGCGCGCCGTACGGGACGCGCTGACCGCGACCGGTCTGCTCGCCGAGGCGCAGCGCAGCGTCGACGAGCTGTCCGGGGGGCAGCGTCAGCGTGCCTGGATCGCCATGGCGCTGGCCCAGGACACCGGTGTGCTGCTGCTGGACGAACCCACCAACCACCTCGACCTCGCCCATCAGATCGAGATCCTCGACCTCATCGCCGACCTGAACCGGGCACAGGGCCGCACCGTCGTGCTCGTCCTGCACGACCTGAACCATGCCGCGCGCTACGCCCACCACGTCATCGCCATGCTCGGCGGCCGGGTCGTGGCGGCCGGACCTCCGCGTGAGGTCATCACCCGACAGCTCGTCGAGGACGTCTTCGGTCTCGCGTGCGTCGTCGTCGACGACCCGGTCAGCGGTGGGCCGCATGTCGTCCCGTACGGCCGTCACCACAGCGTCCCCGCGGCCCACTGATCCTCGATGACCTACCGACGCCGCCGGGCGGAACGCCCCGCGGCGCCTGCTGAAAGGAAACACGCACCATGTCAATGATCGGTCATCCCGTCCGGGTCGGGCAGAAGCTGCTCGCCGTGGGTGCCGCTGTCGCCATGACGGTCCTGCTGGGTGCCTGCGCCACCGGCAACCCGACCCCGTCCACGGCCGGCGCGGGGTCCGCGAGTTCCGACGGGCCGTGGAGCTTCACCGACGACCGGGGTACGAAGATCGACCTGCCGAAGCGTCCGACCCGGATCGTGGCGCAGTCCCACCCGGCGGCCGCCCTGTACGACTTCGGCATCAAGCCCGTCGGTGTGTTCGGCCCGCAGGAAACCTCCGACGGCAAGCCGAGCCCGCAGATCGGCAACCTCGACCTCACCGGCGTCGAGTCGGTCGGTACCGCGTTCGGCGAGTTCCAGTTGGAGAAGTTGATCGCCCTCAAGCCCGACCTGATCGTCACCGTGGCCTACGGCCCGATGCTCTGGTACATCCCCGACGAGGTGCGGGCGAAGGTGGAGAAGGTCGCCCCGATCGCGGTCATCCAGCTGATGGGCGTCGCGGTCCCGGACGCTGTCAAGCGTTTCGGTGAGCTGTCCGCGGCCCTGGGCGCGGATCCGAACAGTCCGGCCATCCAGCAGGCCAAGACCGGATTCGAGGCCGCGGCCAACGCCCTGAGGACCGCGGTGGCGGCGAAGCCGGGGCTGTCGGTGGAGGTTGTCTCGGGCACCAAGGAGAACTTCTTCGTCGCCGACCCCGAGTTCCACGGCGACGTGAAGTTCCTGCAGCAGCTCGGGGTGCGGTTCGTCAAGCCGGCGAAGCCCGAGGCCGGTTTCGAGTCGCTCAGCTGGGAGGAGGCCGGCCGCTACCAGGCCGACCTCGTCATGGAGGACGCCCGCCCCGAAGGCGGCCTGGACGCGACGCAGTTGGCCACGTACCCCGCCTGGCAGAACAGCCCCGCCGTCAAGGCCAACCAGGTCATCGACTGGCAGACCGAGACGCCGTTCACCTACCAGCGGTTCACGAAGGTCCTGACCGACACCACCGCCGCCGTCGCGAAGGCCGACGCCACCGTCGTGCCGTGACGCCGGACCGCGCCCCGCCAGCCGTGGCGGGGCGCGGAAACCTCTGCGAGAGGAAGCGATCGATGCTGCTGACCGACGACTGGGCGCGCTGGTTCCGCCGGTACGTACCCAAGCCCGACGCGACGGGCCGGCTGGTCTGCTTCACTCCGGCCGGTAGCCTGCCGTCGTTCTACCTCGACTGGGCGCGGACCGCGCCTGCCGAGGTGGAGGTCCTCGCCGTCACGCTGCCCGGCCGTGAGCAGCGCAGCGCCGAGCCACCGGCGACCGACCTGGAGTCCCTGGCCGATGCCGTCGCCCAGGCGCTGCGCCCGCTGGGGGATCGCCCGACCGCCCTGTTCGGGCACAGCATGGGCGCCGCCGTCGCCTACGAGGTCGGCCGGCGGGTCGAGGCGGCGGGTGGCTCACTGGCGGGCCTGGTCGTGTCGGGCTGCGCCAGCCCCGCCCGGCTGCGGGAGCGACGGTCGTCTCTCACGGCGTACGACAACGACCGGCTCGCGGTGTACCTGCGTGACCTCGGCGGCACGCCGGCGCAGCTGTTCGACGACCCGGAGCTGCGCCAGCTGGTCGTCGACGCCTTCCGTGCCGACCTGGCCGTCCTCGAACCGTATCGGCCGGACGAGACGGGCAGCCGCCTGCGGACCGCGGTGCACGTCCTGCGGGGCGAGCAGGACCAGGCGACGCCGGGCCACGACGCCGCCCGCTGGGCCGAGGTGACCGACCGGTTCGCCGGGGTCCGCTCCTTTCCGGGCGGCCATTTCTACCTGCTCGACCAGCGGTCCGCCGTACTGCGCGCCGCCGTCGAGCCGCTGCGCGGCCACGGTCTGCAGCCGATGTTCATGCACGCACACAGGAAGGGGTAGGACCGGCATGTCAGCACGGGACTCAGGCTCTCCGGCGGAGCACGTCGACGACGTGGTGGGCGTGGGATTCGGCCCCGCGAACCTGGCGCTCGCCGTCGCCATCCACGAGCACAACGCGCGGCGTCCGCACACCGACGCGGTACGTGCGGCGTTCGTCGAACAGCAGTCGCAGTTCGGCTGGCACTCCGGGATGCTCCTGGAGGGCGCGACGATGCAGGTGTCCTTCCTCAAGGACCTCGTGACCATGCGCGACCCCGGCAGCCGGTTCACGTTCCTGCGTTACCTGCACGAGCAGGGGCGGCTGCCGGACTTCATCAACCAGAAGAGCTTCTTCCCGACCCGCATCGAGTTCCACGACTACCTACGCTGGTGCGCCGCCGCCGTGGACGACATGGTGGCCTACGGCGAGACGGCCGTCGCCATCCGCCCGGCGGCCACCGGGGTCGGGCCGGTCGACCACCTCGACGTGGTGGTGTCGCGCGCCGACGGCCGGCAGCGGGTGCTACGTGCCCGCAACGTGGTGGTCAGCACCGGCCTGCGGCCCCGGATGCCCGCCGGCGTCACCGCGGGACCACGGGTGTGGCACAACCGTGATCTGCTCTTCCGAACGCCTGAGCTCAGACAGCGCCGGCACCGGCGGTTCATCGTCGTGGGAGCCGGGCAGTCCGCCGCCGAGACGGCCGAGTACCTGCACCGCACCTTCCCGGACGCGGAGGTGTGCGCGGTCTTCGCCCGGTACGGCTACAGCCCGGCCGACGACAGCCCGTTCGCGAACCGCATCTTCGATCCGGCCGCCGTGGACGACTTCTACACCGCGCCGGAGGACGTGAAGCAGACGCTGTTGAGCTACCACGCCAACACCAACTACTCGGTGGTGGACGGTGAGCTGATCGAGCAGCTCTACCGGATCGTGTACCAGGAGAAGGTGGCGGGTGTGCAGCGGCTGCGGGTCCTGAACACCACCGCCCTGGAGTCCGTCGACGAGTCCGCCGACGGGGTGCGGTGCGTGCTCCGCTCGCTGACCACGGGGCAGCGGTACCCGCTCGACTCGGATGCCGTGGTGCTGGCCACCGGCTATGCCCCCGTGGACTGGCGGGAGCTGCTGGGAGCGCTCGCCGACGAGTGCACCACCGACGCGCTCGGGCGCCCGCGGATCGGCCGGGATCACCGGGTGCTGACCTCCGACTGGATTCGGGCCGGCCTCTACGTCCAGGGCGCCGGTACCGAGCACAGCCACGGCCTGACGGCGTCCCTGCTGTCGACCCTCGCGGTCCGCTCCGGCGAGATCTGCGACTCGCTGGTGCAGCGCCGCGCGGCCACCGCCGGTCTGGCCACCGCCGTCCATCCCGGCTGATCCTCACCCGCCCTCACCGAAGGAGTACCGATGGCTGCCACGAACCCGTTCGAGGACGACGACGCCCGTTACCTGGTGCTGGCCAACGTCGAGAACCAGCACTCGCTCTGGCCCGCCTTCGCGGCGGTGCCGGCGGGCTGGTCCGTCGTGCACGGCGAGGACTCCCGCCAGGGCTGTCTCGAGTACGTGCAGACGCACTGGACGGATCTGCGCCCGGCCAGCCTGATCGCGCAGGGATGACCGACGCGCCCCGCCGTCGCGAGGCTCGCGACGGCGGGGCGGGCGGGGCGTCAGAAGGCGCGCGGCGGCGTCACGGCGCGACGGCCGCCGCCAGCGCCCGTTTGTCGATCTTGCCGATGGCGGTCAACGGCAGGTCGTCGACGACGGCCAGCAGGTCCGGCAGTTTGAACGCGGCCACGCCACGCTCCAGCAGGAACGCGCGCACGTCCGCCAGGTGCGGCGGGGCGGCTCCGGCGGGCGGCCGCAGCGCCACGCAGATCAGCTGCCCTTCGGCGCCGTCGGGCACGCCCACCGCGGCGCACCGGTCGATGAGCGGGTGGGCGTGCAGGTGGCTCTCGATCTCCTCGCCCGAGACGCTCTCACCGTTGCGGTCGATGGTGTCCTTGACCCGTCCCTCGACCACGAGGTGACCGGACGGCAGTGCCCGGACCAGGTCTCCGGTGGTGTAGTACCCGTCCGGCGTGAACGCCGTCGCGTTGACCTCGGGTGCCCGGTAGTACCCGCGCAGCGTGTACGGGCCACGCACCAGCAGCTCGCCCACCTCGCCCGCGGCGACGTCCGCTCCGTCGGCGTCGACGACGCGCAGCTCGTCGTCCGGGCACATCGGCCGGCCCTGGGTGCTCGCCACGACGTCCTCGTCGTCGTCGCCGCGGGTGTAGTTCAGCAGCCCTTCCGCCATCCCGAACACCTGTTGGACCCGGCAGCCGAGCGCGTCGGGAATGCGCCGCGCCAGCTCTGCGGACAGCTTCGACCCGCCGGCCTGCAGGATCTCCAACGTCGACAGGTCCGCCGGATCCCAGGCCGCGGTCTCGATCCACAACGGGATCAGTGGTGGGACGAGGGCGGTGTGGGTGACGCCCTCGGCCTCGATGAGCGGGAACGCGTCGTCGGGCGCGGGGGAGGGGGAGAGCACCACCGTGCCTCCGACCGAGAACGTGCCCAGCATGCCGGGGCAGGCGAGCGGAAAGTTGTGGGCGATCGGCAGGCAGGCCAGGTAGACCGTGTCGCGGTCCAGCTCGCACACCTCGGCGCTGGCCCGGGCGTTGTAGCCGTAGTCGTTGTGGGTACGCGGAATCAACTTCGGCACACCCGTCGTCCCGCCCGAGACCAGCAGCAGGGCGATGTCGGCCGGGTCCGGCTCGGCGAACTCGCGCGGCGGGGCGTCGATCGACGCCAGCGCCGTGTACGGCCCCGGGTCACCGTCGACGAGCACGTAACGCAACTCCGGCGCGTGCGCGGTCACCTGACCGGCCAGCTGTCGGTAGTCGAACCCGGCGACCTCGTCGGCGATGACGTAGGCGACCGCACCGGAGAGTTTCGCGAGGTGGGAGATCTCCGTGAACCGGTGCGCGGGCAACGTCAGCACCGCGATGGCACCGATCCGCGCCAGGGCGAACAGCAGCGGCGGGAAGGATCCGGTGTTGGGTAGCTGGACGAGGACCCGGTCACCCGCGCGGATGCCGAGGTCGGCGAGGCCCGCGGCCATCCGGTCGGCCCGCTCGTCGAGCTGCCGGTACGTCAGCCGCTGCTCGCCGGCGACCAGGGCGAGCCGGCGGCCGTGCGCCGCGGTCCAGTCCCGCAGCAGCCGGCCCAGGGTGCGCCCGTCCCAGTAGCCGCGTTCGACGTAGCGTTCGGACAGCTCCCGGGGCCACGGTGTCAGGCCGGAGGGTAGAGGGGCGACCAGGTCGTCCGGTACGCGCATCGCTGCTTCTCCTTAACGGCACGGCAGGGGAGGGGTCCCGAGGAACATCCCCGGACAGTAGGTTAGGTTAACCTAACCATTGGCCGGTGGTGGCCGGCGGCGGAGCTTCCCGCACCATGACGGAGGGTTGGCGATGTCCACTGTGGATGACCTGCGGCGACTGGTGTTCGAGCTGCTCGGCGGGGACACCACCCCGGCCGACGACGACCACCTCATCGCGCTCGGTCTCGACTCGCTCAAGCTGATGCGCATCGCGGGCCTGCTCCGCCAGCGCGGCGTACGGGTGAGCTTCGCCGACCTCATCGCCACCCCCACCCTCGGCGCCTGGTCGGCGCTGCTCGCGACCGCCACGCCACCCGGCCGACCCACCGCGACCGAACGTCCGGGTCCGGCCGCCGTCACCGAGGGGGAACCGTTCCCCCTCGCGCCGATGCAGCACGCGTACTGGGTGGGGCGCGAGGCGACCCAGCAGCTCGGCGCGGTCGCGGCGCACCTCTACACCGAGTTTGACGGGCACGGCGTCGACCCGGCCCGGCTCGGCGTCGCCCTCGCCACGCTCGCCGGGCATCACCACATGCTGCGTGCCCGCATCCTGGACGACGGCCGGCAGGTCGTCGAGCCGTGGCGGCACGGCACCGAGGTGCCCGTCCTCGACCTGCGCGACGCCGCCCCGGACGAGGTCGCCGCGGCCACCGCCGCCCTGCGCGAGAGGATGTCCCACCAGCTCCTGCCGGTGGACCAGGGTCGGATGCTCGACGTACGGGTCACCCTGCTGCCCGAGGGCCGCACCCGGGTCCACGTCGACATCGACATGCTCGCCGCCGACGCGCGCAGCTACCGGATGCTCCTCGCCGACCTGGTGCGGCTCTACGAACACCCCGAGCAGCCGCTGCCGGCCCTCGACTACCAGTACGCGCAGTACCTCGCCGACCGGCGCACCGAACCGCCGCGACCCGCGGACGTGCGGTGGTGGCAGGAGCGGCTCGCCGACCTGCCGGGCGCCCCCGAGTTGCCGGCGCGACCCGACAACCGCAGGACCGACCCGCACCGGGTCGTCCGGCTGCACCGGTGGCTCGACCCCAGGACCCGCGCGGGCCTGGTACGCCAGGCGCGCCGCCACGCCGTCACCCCCGCCGTGGCCGTCGCCACGGTCTTCGCCGAGGTGCTCGGGGCGTGGAGCGGCGTACCACGCTTCCTGCTCAACGTCCCGATGTTCGACCGTCAGCCGATCCATCCCGACGTGGAGCGCCTCGTCGGCGACTTCACCAGCTCGGTGCTGCTGCCGGTGGACGTCTCCCAACCCGTCGAGTTCGCCGAGCGCGCCCAGGACGTGCAGCAGTCGATGCACGACGCGGTCGCGCACTCCTCGTACCCCGGCCTGGACGTGCTGCGCGACCTCTCCCGCGAGCACGGCACGCAGGTGCTCGCCCCCGTCGTCTTCACCAGCGCGCTCGACCTCGGCGAGTTGTTCGGCGCGGAGGTCGAAGGTGTCCTCGGCGAACCGGTCCACATCATCTCCCAGGGCCCGCAGGTCGTGCTCGACGCCCAGGTGACCGAGCTGCACGGCGGCCTGCTCGTCAACTGGGACGTCCGCGCCGACGCGCTGCCCGACGGCGTCGCCGACGCGATGTTCGCCGCGTTCGGTGACCTGCTCGGCCGCGTCGCGGACGGAACGGCCTGGGATGAGCCGGTGGGCGATCTGCGCCCGGCCGCGTGCCGATCGGTGCGCGAGCAGGTCAACGCCACCGCCGGGCCGGTGCCGGAACACCCACTGCACCACGCCTTCTTCGCCCGCGCCGGCCGCGAGCCGGGACGGCCGGCGGTCGTCGGCGCAGCCGGCACCGTCCTCACGTACGGCCAGCTGGCCGACGCCGCCCTGCGCCTCGCCCGCACCCTGACCGACCGGGGCGTCCGGCCCGGTGACGCCGTGGCCGTCCGGCTGCCCAAGGGCCCGGAGCAGGTCGTCGCCGTGCTCGGCGTGCTGGCGGCCGGCGCCCACTACGTGCCGATCGGGGGGGAACAGCCGGCGGCACGGGTACACCGCATCCGCCAGCGGGCGGGCGTCACCGCCGTCGTCGCCGAGGCCCCCGCCGGCGACGACGAGATCGGGTACGCCTCGGCGGTCGCCGCCGATCACCCCGCTCCCGCCCCCGTCCTGGCCGATCCGACCGACGTGGCGTACGTGCTGTTCACCTCCGGTTCCACCGGTGAGCCGAAAGGCGTCGAGGTGTCCCACCGGGCCGCCGCCAACACCGTCGACGACCTGGTGGAGCGGCTCGGCCTGGGCGCCGACGACCGCACCCTCGCCCTGTCCGCGCTGGACTTCGACCTGTCGGTCTTCGACCTGTTCGCGCCGCTGTCCGTCGGCGGTGCCGTCGTCGTGGTGGACGAGGCGACCCGCCGCGACGCCACGGCCTGGGCCACTCTCGTCCGCGACCGCGCCGTGACGGTACTCAACTGTGTGCCGAGCCTGCTCGACATGCTGCTCACCGCGGGCCGCATTGAGCCGCTGGGCGGCAGCCTGCGCGCGGTGCTGCTCGGCGGTGACTGGGTGGGCACCGACCTGCCTCGGCGCCTGCACGCCCAGGTGCCCGGCTGCCGGTTCCTCGCCCTGGGCGGTACGACCGAGACGGCGATCCACTCCACGGTCCAGGAGGTCCACGGCGGCCTGGTGCCGGAGGGGTGGACGAGCGTGCCGTACGGCACCCCGCTGCGCAACGTCCAGTGCCGGGTGGTCGACCCGCAGGGCCGCGACTGCCCGGACTGGGTCCCCGGCGAGCTGTGGATCGGCGGTGCCGGTGTCGCCGACGGGTACCGCGCCGACGAGGACCGCACGGCCGACCGGTTCGTCACCGTCGGGGGCGTGCGCTGGTACCGGACCGGCGACCGCGCCCGGTACTGGCCCGACGGCACGATCGAGTTCCTCGGCCGTGCCGACGACCAGGTGAAGATCCGCGGTTTCCGGATCGAGTTGGGCGAGGTCGAAGCGGCCCTCTCCGACCATCCCGGCGTCCGGCAGGCGGTCGCCTTCGTCCTGCGCGGTTCGGGCGCGCCGCGCCTGGCCGCCGTCGCGGTCACTTCCGACGTCAGCGCCGTGGACCTGGCCGCGCATGCCGCCCTCCGGCTGCCGCCGCACATGGTGCCCGACCCTCTGGTTGTCACGTCGGAGCTGCCGCTGACCCCGAACGGGAAGGTCGACCGCAAGGCGCTCACGGCCCTCGCCGAGGCGCGTCCGGTTGACCGGACCCGGGTACTCCCCGAGACACCCCTGCAGCAGCTCGTCGCCCACGTCTGGGCACAGGCCCTGCAGTCGGGCCCGGTCGGCCTGCACGACGACTACTTCCAGCTCGGCGGCGATTCCGTGCTCGCCACGGCCATCACGGCGCGGCTGCGCGCGGCCCTCGACACCGACGACGTGCGCGTGCACGACGTGCTCGGCTCGCTGACTGTCGCCCGACTCGCGGACGCACTGCTGCGCCGGGCTGCCGACCCGGCGGTCCTGACGGCCACCGCGGAGATCTACCTGGAGGTCGAGGCTCTCACCGAGGAACAGCTCACGGCCGAACTCGGGGACCGCAGCGGCGTACCGCACGGCTGACCAACGCGCCCGCCGATGTGGACAGCGGCACGCCGGGGCAGGTGCCCGGGCCGGGCCGGGCCGGAGCAGACCGGCCTGCATGATCCACTCCACGTGCGGCAGATCGCGGTGTCTGGACTGCCCGACACCGCAACCTGCCGCAACCTGCGAACGCTGACCGTCTTGTCGAGGATGGTGCAGGCCGGTCGTGACGGCGGTGAGCGTGGCGACCAGGTAACTGTGCTGGCCATTTGTTGCGGTTGCTCATCCCCTACGACGTCGGCGCGGTGCCGCCGCCGAACTGCCACCAGTCGACGTTGAACAGGTAGCCGCTGCCGCCGGCGAAGCGCAGGTACAGGTCCCGCGTACCGGTGGCTCCGCGTACCCCGCAGGTGGTGGTCGTCCAGTTCTGCCAGCCGCCGGTGCTCCCGACGGCGCAGGTGCCGACGACCGGCCCGCCAGGGCTGTCGAGCCGCACCTCGACCCGGCCGCCGCTGGTGGCGGAGGCGACCCGCGCTGAGAAGGACGTGGCACCGGCGCCGAAGGCGACGCCCTTGACCTTGATGTAGTCCCCGTTCTCGATCCAGCCGACGTTCATGCCGCCCGCACTGGACGGCTCCGTCTCGATGCCGGATCCCCAGGCGATCGTCTCGGCCTCCTGGCGCGCGTACGGATTGAGTACGCCGACCTGGGGAGCCCCTGCGGTGGTCATGTTGATGGTGGGAAAGGTGCCGTTGGCGTTGTAGGTGAACCTTTCCACCGCGACGGAGCGGGTGTAGCCACCACCGCCGGGCAACGCCCCGTTGTGGTAGAAGAAGTACGAGGCGCCGTTGAAGTCGATGATTCCGGCGTGGTTGGTGAAGCTGCTGCCCTGCCGAGGCATGATCGTTCCCCGGTAGGTCCACGGCCCGGTCGGGCCGGGCGCGGTCGAGTACCCGATGAACTCGGAGCAGCACTCCGCCGCGAACACGTTGTAGTAGAGCCCGTTGCGCTTGAAGACCCACGGCCCTTCTTCGTAGAGGGTCGGGCGGCTGGGGTTGCCGGTGCGGGTGCCGAATCCGGCGGTGGTGAGCGGTATCCGGGTCGGGCCGCCGGAGAACGAGATCATGTCGGGGTTCAGCCGCACGTACCACAGGTTCGGGTTGCCCCAGTACAGGTAGGCCTGCCCGTCGTCGTCGATGAAGGCGTGCGGATCGATCTCGCCGTTACCGACCAGTGGGCGGCCGAGCGCGTCGCGGAACGGGCCGGTGGGGCTGTCCGCGACGCCGACCCCGATGACCATCTGTTTGTTCGACCGTTGGCGTACCGGCACGTACCAGTAGAACTTTCCGTTGCGGGGAACGACATGCCCGGCCCACGCGTCGGCGTCCGCCCAGGCGAAGGTCGCCAGGCTCATGGGCACACCGTGATCGGTCCAGTTGACCATGTCGGCGGAGGAGAAGACCCGCCACTCACGCATGGTGAAGTATGTCGAGCCGTCCTCGTCGTGTCCGGTGTAGAGGTACACCCTGCCGTTGTGTACCAGCGGCGCCGGGTCGGCGGTGTAGATGTGCTGGACGATGGGGTTGTCGGCCCGCCCCGTGCCGGGCAGCAGGGCGACGGCGCAGAGCAGGCCGGCGAGTGCGGCGACGGCGCGCCTGAATTTCGCGCCGCCCCGGTGTGCAGCTGTCAACGTCAAGGCTTCCCCCAGGGTGTGCAGCGGTACGTCGTCGGTGGCGTGGGGTCGCGAGCAAACCGGCATCCTCGGACGGCAGGTCTACGCGCTCGGCGGGCACCTGCGGGTCACGCTCGGTTCCATCGCTGGTTCGCGTTGCCGTGGCAGCCCCAGACGATCACCGCGGTGCCGTTCGCGGTGCCGCCGTTGTTGACATCCAGGCACAGGGACGGGGAGCGGCCGTTGCTGATCGTGCCGTTGCCGTTGAACGTCCACTGCTGGTTGGTGCCGCCGTGGCAGTCCCAGATCTGCACCCGTGTGCCGTTGACCGCGTTCGTCGGCAGGTCCAGGCACTTGCCGAGGATCCGCAACGTCTGGCCCTGCTGGCTGATCTGCTGGTTGGTGCCGCCGTGGCAGTCCCAGATCAGGGTCGCGGTGCCGTTGGCGGTGGCGGAGTTGTCGACGTCGAGGCACCGCCCGGCCGACTCGCTGCGCAGTCGGAAGGTGGTGGGGGGCGGTGGTTCGGTGGTGGTGCCGCCGCTGACCCGGTACACCACCGTGCCGTGCGCCGGGACGCTCGCGGAGATGGCCCCGGTGGTGGTGACGGTGCCGTTGGTCCACACGTCCCGCAGGGTGAACGAGGTGCCGGTCTTGCCGATCGCCGCCGCGGTGGTGGAGACGGTCGTGGTGGAGGCGCCCTGGTTGAACAGGGCCACCGCGACGTCGCCGTTGGCCAGCCGCTTGGCCAGGACCCGCCGGGTGCCGTCGTGGGACACCTGGACGGCCTGAAGGCCGAGGGTGTCCTGGTTGATGGCGATGAGGTGCTCGTTCCTCAGGATCGTCAGCGTCGCCGCGTCGGCCGAGCGCAGGTCGTTGCCCATCATGAGGGGGGCCGCCATGATCGCCCAGAGCGCGAAGTGGCTGCGCATCTCGGTGTCGGTCATACCGCCTCTGCCGACCTCCATCATGTCCGGGTCGTTGAACCCGCCCGGGGCGGCGTACCCGGCCAGCGGCACGTTGACGTTGACGATGTTCTGGATGCCCATCGGGTAGCCGTTGGTCTGGCCGGTGTCCCACTTGTTGGTGATGTCCTCGGTGGTCCGCCAGAGGTTCGCCACGTCGCTCCAGTTGCGCTGCGGCCCGGTCTTCTCGTGAATGCTGTTCGGGTTGATGCTGTAGACGATCGGCCGGCCGGTGGCCGCCAGCGCGTCGCGCATGATGCCGAACCTCGCCACCTGGTCGTTGATCGTCCCGGTGGGGGAGCACCAGTCGTACTTCAGGTAGTCCACACCCCAGGCGGCGAACTGCCGGGCGTCCTGGTACTCGTGGCCGAGGCTGCCGGTGGCGCCGGGGAAGGCGTTGAAGTACTGAGCGCAGGTCTTGTCTAGCGGGGCCTGGTAGATGCCGAACAGCAGACCCCGGGAGTGCAGATAGTCGCCCAGAGCCTTCATTCCACTCGGGAATCGTTGTGGATGGGCCTGGAGGTTGCCCTGCGCGTCCCGGTTCGGGTTGAACCAGCAGTCGTCGACCACGACGTACTTGTAGCCGAGGTCGCGCAGGCCGTGGTTGACGATCGCGTCAGCCATCTGGCGGATGAGCGTCTCGTTGATGTTGCAGCCGAACGTGTTCCAGGTGTTCCAACCCATTGGTGGAGTGCGGGCCACACCGTTCTCCAATGCCTGGGCCGGGCGGGGCGCGACGACGCCGCCGCCAACTGTCGTCGCGAGCGTCACCGCCAGGACACCCAGGACAGACGTCAGCCATTTTCTCGGCTTGCGCACGTGATCCTCCTCGGTCGAGGGTGACCGGCACCGGTACTCCGGCTGCCGGCACCGAGATACGAACATCGCGGGACCGACGCCGGGTCGAGGCCGACGGGGGTGGCCGTCACGCCTGGTCCGTGCCGTTCCTGGTGTCGCGCAGGGTGCGGCGGTAAGACGTCATACATCTTATCAGTCATCATCTATCTATGTAAATGGCTGTGGAGTCTGAAGCGGTGCTGTGTGTTACGTCTTGACTAACCACCTGTTATCGCTCACAGTCGATGGATGGAACGGTCGGCATGCGCGGCGGACTGGGCTCACAGTCGTTCCCCGTAGCTCATGCGGACAGCACATGCCGCCTGGGCGGAGGACGTGCTTGTTAGCGGTCACATTCGCTGGTGGAGTCGCAGGCCAGTTGGCCCGGAAGCCGTAACAACGGCCCGCAAGCCCTTCAGTGCCTGTCAATCCAAGGAGGATCATGGTTGCCATCGGTGGGCTTTCGCTGGCCGCGCCGCGTCGGCGTGGGTGGTTGTCGCGGATCGTCGCGGTGGTGGTGGCGGTGGTGGTGGCTGGTGCCCTGGTGGGCGTCGCGCCGTCGCCGGCTTCTGCGGCGACGGTGGACCCCAACGCGTGGTACGTGTTGGTGAACCGCAACAGCGGCAAGGCGTTGGATGTCTACAACATGGCCACGAATGACGGTGCGCGGATCACCCAGTGGTCGCGACACGGCGGCAACTGGCAGCAGTGGCAGTTCGTCGACTCCGGTGGCGGCTACTACCGGCTCAAGTCCCGGCACTCGGGCAAGGTGCTCGACGTCTACAACTTCTCCACCGCCAACAGCGCGGCCATCGTGCAGTGGACCGACCACAATGGCGCCAACCAGCAGTTCCGCCTCGCCGACTCGACCGACGGCCACGTACGACTGATCAACCGCAACTCCAACAAGGCCATCGAGGTGCAGGGCGCCTCGACCTCCGACGGCGGCAACATCGTGCAGTACGACGACTTCAACGGCACCCACCAGCAGTGGCAACTCGTCCGGGTCGACGACAGCGGCACCCCCGGTGGCACCTTCACCAACCCGGTCGTCTGGCAGGACTTCGCCGACGTCGACATCATCCGGGTCGGCGACGTCTACTACATGTCCGCCTCCACCATGCACTACTCGCCGGGTGCCCCGGTGCTGCGCTCGTGGGACCTGGTGAACTGGGAGTTCGCCGGGCACTCCGTACCCCGGCTGGACTTCGGCTCGAAGTACGACATGGCCAACGGCAGCCAGGCGTACGTCGACGGCATCTGGGCCTCGACGCTGAACTACCGACCGAGCAACCGGACCTTCTACTGGGCTGGCTGCATCGACTTCGCCCAGACGCACATCTACACCGCGTCCGCCGTCGACGGCACCTGGAACCGGCACGCCACCATCCCGAACTGCTACTACGACGCCGGGATGTTGATCGACGACAACGACACCATGTACATCGCGTATGGCAACGGCACGATCAGCGTGGCCCAGCTGTCCGCCGACGGACGCTCCCAGGTGCGGGCCCAGCAGGTCTACCAGACGCCGTCGTCCATCGGCACCCTGGAGGGGGCCCGTTTCTACAAGCGCAATGGTGCGTACTACATCTGGCTCACCCGGCCGGCGAACGGCCAGTACGTGCTCAAGTCGACCAACGGCCCGTTCGGCCCCTACGAACAGCGGCAGGTGCTGCTGAACATGCCCGGCCCGATCCCGGGCGGCGGCGTGCCGCACCAGGGCGGACTGGTGCAGACCCCGAACGGCGCCTGGTACTACATGGCCTTCACCGACGCCTATCCGGGCGGACGGATGCCGACGCTGGCGCCGATCACCTGGACCAGTGACGGCTGGCCGCAGGTGCAGGCGGTCAACGGCTCCTGGGGCGTCAACTACCCCAACCCCCTGCCGCTGCGTCCGGTGAAGCCCCTCACCGGCACCGACACCTTCGACGGGACCACCCTCGGCGTCCAGTACGAGTGGAACCACAACCCGGACAACAGCCGGTGGTCGGTGGACAACGGGCTGCGCCTGCAGACCGCGTCGGTGACCAGCGACCTCTACCGGGCCCGCAACACGCTCACCCACCGGATCCAGGGCCCGACCTCGACCGGAACCATCGAGTTGGATTACTCCACGATGCGTGACGGCGACCGGGCCGGGCTCGCGATGCTGCGCGACAGGTCGGCATGGATCGGCATCAGACGGGACAACGGCGCCACGCGCGTGGTCATGACCAACGGCCTGACCATGAACACCAACTGGGACACCAGCAGTACCGGGACCGAGATCGCCAGCGCTCCGGTGTCCGGCGGGCGGATCTGGTTGCGGGCCAACGCCGACATCCGACCCGGCTCAGGTCGGCAGGCAACGTTCTCGTACAGCACCGACGGGGTCACGTTCGTTCCGCTGGGCAACGCGCTGACCCTCAACAACGCCTGGCAGTTCTTCATGGGATACCGGTTCGGCATCTTCAACTACGCCACCGGGTCACTGGGCGGCGCGGTGACGGTGCGCCGGTTCGTCCTGACGACACCGTGACGCTGACCATCCCCGGTAGCGCGCTGTCCGATCGGCGCGTCGGGGATGGCCAGCGGGGCGCAGTGTCGGCGGGGCTGAGGGAGAAGAACTCTTCCGCCTCCTCGGTCAGGCGCAGGCAGAGCACGGCGTTAGCCGTACTGCGCGGCGATCAGGTCCGGTGCCGTCTCAGGGCGCAGCCGGCCGTCCGGGTGCCGCGCCGGGTGGCCACCGATCTCATCCATCAGCCGGCTGACCTCCACATGGCCTCGGCTCTCTCGTGTGGCAGCACCTCGTCGACCAGCCGGCGGTGCACCTCGCCGCACCGCCGGCACGCACTGCGGCGCGTCCGGACGCGCCGCCACCAGGTCGGCGGTCGATGCCCTCCTGGACAAACGCGCCGCCGACCGGGGGCAGGCCACCGGTCGGCGGCGGGTACCGGGCGATCACGTCGTCCAGGCCGACGTGGGTGTGGTGAGGCTCCCGTCTGCCTCAGACAGGAGCCTCACGCAGCGGGGTAGATGGTGGCGTACCCCTGACGCGGCGACGGCTCGAGTACAGAACCGCCGGAGAAGATGAGCTCCGCCAGCGCGAGCCGCTGGTGGTAGAAGTTCAGCGACGACGGGGCGCCGAAGATGTCGGCCGAGGCCAGAAAGAACGGAAGTTCGGCGAGGAGGTACTGCATGGCCCGCTCGATGCGTTCGGTGTCGGGAGGGCCGTCATACCCCCGGGTGGCGAGCACCTCCTCACTCATCTCCTGGCACGTCTCCCACAGGGCGCGGTCCTCCTTCAAAGCCTGCTCGCACTCCACGAACCTTTCGCGGTAGACCTCGTTGGACACCAGGTCCGACATGCGCTGGAGGCCGTCGAGTTCCCGGGGCCCACCGTGGGTCTTCCAAGCCCGGACCACCCGGTTGTACAACACGTTTGTCTCGCCGCGCGCCTTGCGAACCGCTCGCTGCGGCTCGTAGCCGAGGGCGAGGTACGTGTGGTGCAGCGCCGAGTCCGGGATGATCACGTCCACCCGCTCGAACTCGGCGCAGAGCCAGCCGAGGAGGCTGGCCAGCCGCGGCACCTGGAAGTAGCTGTTGCCGGGGCTCACCCCGCACACCACGTGCTTGCGCTGCTCCCAGATCACACGGCTGACGTCGGTGAGTGGTTCGACGACAAAGGCCCCCTGTTGAAGCGTCCGGGTTTCGTTGTCCTGGGCTGTTCTCCCGTGCCCCGCCATCAGGTCCACCGGCCGCTTCCAGGATGCTCGGCCTCGTCCAGGTACCGCCGGCGCAGTTCCTCCCGGATGATCTTCCCGGTACCGGTGCGGGGCATGTCCCCGGCATCGATCACGATTGGTTCGGCCATCGGGGGACGACCGCGGATCACCTGCTGCCACAGATCTTTGTCCAGCGTGCCGTCTGGTGTGGCAACGATCGGCACCGGCGGCCCGCCGGTCACCGGTAGCAGCGCCACGTCGTGCCCGCCTGGCAGGCGATCGACGAGCACGTCCTCCTGTTCGAGGTTGCTGCTTCCCGGGACGTGGTTGACCTCCCGGTCGATGAGCATCAGCGCTCCCGTCCTGGTCTTGATGCCGATGTCACCGGTGTTCCACCACTCGCCCACAACCTTCTCGTTCCAACGCTCGGGTTCCTTGTAGTAGCCGACGCAGCGGGCCTTCGTGCGGGCGAGCACCAGCCCTGGCTCACCGTTGGGCACCGGCCGGAAGGTTTTCGGGTCGACCACCTTCAGGGTGACGAAACCGGGCATGGGCCGGCCCACCCGCCGCGGCCCGGGAAGCTCCTCGCGCCGCTTGTTGGCCGTGCGCCGACTCACGAACGTCATTCCCATCCCGCCGGTCTCCGACTGCCCGTACCCCTCTCGCCAAAGGGGGAAGGGATGCCGCGAGGCGTTCAGGAAGGGGCGGATTGTTGACCAACGCACCCCGTCGAAGTTGCTGATGAACATGCGAACCGAGGAGAACGCCTCCCGCCCCGGCTCCTTGGCGAGTTTCTCGAGCCGGAAGTAATCGATTGGCAGCGCCTCGATCACGGTGGGCCGGTGCTGCTCAAACATTGGACCCACAATCTCGGGGTCACTGTCGCTCATCACCAGGACTTTGGTGGGGGACAACGTGAGTGTCGAGTAGATCCAGGTGAATGCGCGAGCGTGCACGTAAGGCGTGAACATCGCCACGACGTCGTCGCGCGTGAACGTGATGGGCGGTAGGTGGCGGCATTCCAGCCGAGCCATCTGGCGCTGCAGCTTGGCCGGCGTATACATGATGAGCTTCGGTACGCCGGTGGTGCCGGACGTGTGTGTGAGCATCATCAGCTCGTCGTCGGCACGCGGGGTGGGCGACGGATCCGTGGTCCCGTAGAGCTCGGCGAACGGCAGCGCGTTGGAATCGCCCCCGTCGAGGGAGACGCTCTGCTCCGCGAACGCGGCGGGCGAGGCGCCGTCGCTGCCCTTGCCCGCCAGGAGCCGCTGGTTGCTCACCAGCAGTTTCGGCTCGACCCGCTGGAGCAGCGCCTGCGTCGGGTCGGGTGGCAGCAGGCCCGACACCATGACCGGGATCGCGCCGATCCTGATTCCGGCGGAGGCGAGCAGCAGGCAGTCGAAGTGGTTGTCCTTGTAGACGACGAACCGGTCGCCGGAACGAAGTCCCGCCGCGTACAGCGCCCCGGCAGTCTTGCGCACGATCTTGGCAATCGCCTCCAGATCGAGGACTTCCTGTCTCGCTGGATCGATGTCCAACGGTCGGCTGGGGCGGAAGATCATCGGCTTTCCCACTTCGGCCCTGCGGTCGAAGAGGAGGCCGACGCTGGTTTCCCATAGCTTGAGATTCGCCACCGTTCCCTCGCCTTCCGGCTCCCGACAGTCGCAACGGTCGATACCGTATTGCCGCGAGGAGGTATTCGTCAAGGTCGACTCTGGGGCGGTATCCCACGTATTTTCCGGGACGGCTGTGATGCGTCCAATCGGCAAAATGGGGTTCCAACCTGCGTTTTTGAGCGATCTTCGAGCGGTGGGCCAGCGAGCCGTGGCGGTTGAGTGATAGCATCATCGACCGTATGGTTTCACGTAGGTGAATGCCCGCAGGATACGCGACGAAGTTTTGGCTGTAATGCGCCGCCGGTAGGGAGGAGCGCACGTGTCCGACCAGTACGACGACATCGCCAGGAGTTTCGACGAGGTGGAGAGCGTCATCCGCTTCGTTCGGGAGAATCTAGAGTTCCCGTCGTTCCGGCGGGCCCTCGGGCCCTTGACGGGCAAGCAGGTGTTGGATGTCGGCTGCGGGGAAGGCACGTTCACCCGCATGATCATGCGGCAGGGCGCCCGGCGGGTGGTCGGAATCGACCAGTCCGAGGGCATGATCAAGCTCGCCCAGACAATCGAGGCCCGCGAGCCGCTCGGTATCGAGTACCTCGTCCAGGACATGGTGACGATGCCGGCGCTGGAAGCCTTCGACGTGGTGACCGCCGTCCACGTGCTGCACTACGCCGACAGTCGGGAGAGCATGGCCCACCTGGCGCAGCGGATGTTCGCCAACCTCGCCCCGGGCGGCCGGCTCGTGGCGTTGTTGGCCAATGCGGAATCCAGCGCGCGGTCGGAGGAGGCCAGTGGCTTCCGCACCCACCGTCCGGACAATCCGCGGGAGGGGGAACGCTTCCGCGTCTCGGTGCTGACGACGCCGCCCACCGATGTCTGGGTCCACCACTGGCCCAGCGAAAGCATCGTGAGTGTCCTCGAGTCGGCCGGGTTCACCGGGTTCAGCTGGCATGCGGTGGCGGTGGCGGACTCTGTCGCGCCCGAGGACCTCGAACGGGCCCGGCAGTGCGCCGAGAATCCGACCAGCCGCCTCCTGACCGCCACCCGGCCGTAACGTGTGACCGTGGGGCGGACAGTGCGCCCACAGTTCGAACGGTCAGGACTGGGTCGTGACCTGGCGTGCGGGCGCCGAGCCACCGCCGGGAAAGTCGCACGGTGCGGCCGGTGTCTGCGTCACCGGCGACGGCCACCTGGTGCTGATCAGCCACGACGCCAGACACTGGGGTTTCCCGGCCGGCCGCCCCGTGGGGTTCCGAGACCCTCTTCGAGACGCTGCCTCGTGAGATGCTCGAAGAGGCATGCGTCACCGTCGGTGATGCCCGACTACTCGGCTTCGCGAGGAGCCGGTGCATCCGTGGCCACGGGCAGGGTCTGGTGCTGGTGCGCTCGTTCGAGGTGAGAAGCTGCTGCCCTGGGATCCGCAGTTCGAGATCCAGCACCGCCGGATACGCTCCCGACCCGGTGGGAACCTGTGTCGCTTAACGCGGGCTGGTTGACGCCGGGCTGGGGTGAGGCGGTACTCCAGTCGAGGATTTCGATCATGGCTCGTGCGGGTTTGCGGGCGTAGTGGCTGTTCATGGCGCGGGCTGAGTGATGGCGTCGGCCGCGTGTTAGCAAGGATCTCGTCGAGGACGCGCAGAGGGCTCGCGTCCGGGGCCGCCGGGACGTGGCGGCGGCGATGCGCTCAGATCAGGCTGTCGGGTCAGGCCGAGAGTGGTGG
>NZ_SMJY01000399.1:0-1034 GCF_004348355.1 Micromonospora sp. KC721
CTAACGATCTCGTGCGCAATAGGACGGTCGTTGACGGTGTTCCACCGTAGGTGATGATCTTTCGGTGTCGATCCGGTGGGCTCGTCGTGCATTCAGCCATCCCTCGTTCACGGGAATCTCCCGCCGGCATCTGCAGCTCCTGCGGGACGAGCTGCGGATGGCGTGGTTGGCTGGGCAAGAGGGCCGGTTGCATGCCCGTCGCGGCGGCCACCGGCGGCGGGCTGCTGGCGCCGGTCGGCGGTTGACGCTTCGGTTCACGGACCGGCTGGTGATCACCCTGGCTCATCTGCGTCTGGTGTGCCGCACGAAGCCCTGGCGGTGGCATTCGGGGTGGACCGCTCGACCGTGACCCGGGCGATCGGTCAGGTCCGGCCGTTGCTGGCCGGTCGAGGATTCGCTCGCCCGTGCGGAGTCCGCCTGCGGACTCTGGCCGACGTGTTCGCCTACGCCGCTGCCGAAGGTGTGACGCTGCGGTTGGATGCCACGGAGATCCGGGTCCGCCGCCCTCGCGTCGGCCGGCCTGGGCGCAAGGCGTTCGTGTCGGGCAAGGTCAAGCAGAACACGATCAAGGCCACCATCGTGGCCGATGAGTACGGGGCGACGCTGTGGTGCGGTGGACACCGGCCAGGCCGGATGCACGACACCACCGCCGCCCGCGTCGAGGGCATTGATGCCCTGCTGGACGCCTACCCGCAGGTGACGGTGCTGGTCGACGCCGGCTACCAAGGTCTGGCCAAGACCCACCCCGGCCAGGTCGTAGCGCCGCCACTGAAACTACGCCCCGGCGCACCACCGGCACGTCAGACCCTGTGGGAAGCCGAACGCAAACAGCAGTCATCACAACGGATTCCCGTCGAGCACGCCATCGCCGAACTGAAGTGGTGGCGACAACTTCAACGCTTCACCGGCCGCCGTGAACTGTTGCCCAAGACCATCGACGCCGTCGCCGGACTGGTGTCCGACCGCATGATCACCTGGTAGCCGAAGCCCCACCACCACAGCTCACGGCCCTACCCAATTGCGCACGAGATCGT
>NZ_SMJY01000400.1:0-1030 GCF_004348355.1 Micromonospora sp. KC721
GACCACAAGGGCTCTCCGCCGCGCCACACCCGCTCCCTCCCCGGTCCGTCGCCCGGGCCACCGCTCCCGCCCGGCCGACGCACGCACCTTCCGACCATCGACAACCGTACCCGGTCCGCTAGCCCCTCGACCCTCGCCCGAAGTGGCTTCCGGTGCCGGCACGCCCCCGGTCAGAGACTGGAGTACCAGCGGTCCAGGCGCCCGCCCCGGTCGTCACCTTCCGGCGACCACCAGGGCGGGTGTGCCGGTCAGGGGGCCAGGGCGTAGGCGCGGATCACGGTCTGCTCGACCCGGTTGCCGTCGAGGTCGACGGCGGTGGCGCGGAGGGAGACGTAGCCTCTGGCGATGGTGGCGGGGAGCGTGGTCGTCCACCGGTTGCCCGTCCGGGTCACCGTGAGGTTGCGCCAGCTCTTGCCGTCGTCGGCCGACGCGGCCAGGGTCACGAGCCTGATCGCCGGAGGTGTGGTCGACCCGCTCTGCTCCACGGACAGGGCGAGCGGGAACGACGTGCCGGCCGGTGCGCGGTTCAGCGAGTCCAGCGCCAGGTCGTACCGGACCGCGAGCAACGGCAGTGCGGCCTGACCGGGCTCATGGGCAGAGGTGAAGCTCCACTGGATGCGCTGCCGGCTGGACTGGCCGGACCAGGGCGCGGTCCGGGTCGACTCGGTCGTCAGGACGTACCGGGTGGACTCGGCGGACACCTTGAAGCTCCCGTAACCGCTGCGGTCGATACTGCCCACAACGGTGCCGTCGGTACGGGTGAGAGTGGTCGAGCCGGTGGCGTACGGGTAGTCGGCGAAGCTCGTGGCGGTCGGACCGCCGTGCCAGGAATCAGCGTCGGCGTACATCAGGACCGCCACCGACATAACGTTGTTCTCCCGATGGGCTGGCGGGCGCGCCGGATCATCGGCGGTCAGGGTGGGGCCGATGGGTCCGCGGCCGAAGACCAGCGGGTACGAGCCAGCGGCGGGGTAGGTCCGCTGGCGGATGAAGTAGTCGCCGCCGGTCGCCTGAGCACAGTCCCGGGGGG
>NZ_SMJY01000401.1:0-968 GCF_004348355.1 Micromonospora sp. KC721
CGGTCGGGATCTGCTCGGCGGCGCGGCGGCCATCGTCGTCAACGAGGGCACGGCTCACTTCTCCGGTGTCGAGACCTGCGGCCGGCTCTGGCTCTGTCCGGTCTGCGCTGCCAAGATCCGGGCTCGGTAACGAGATCGCTCGCTCCGACATGAAGGGCACCCGGCGTAAGACTTCGCGCACGCCGCTACAGATCCTCGCGGACTTCGGCACCGACGGCTTGGCCGCTGACCTCGATCTCTGGCACGAGTACGAGCGGGCCACCGCCGGTAAGAGCGCGCTGCGCTGGTCGCGTGGACTGCGGGCACTGCTCCTGCCCGACGTCGACGAGCAGACCGACGAAGAGATTGCGGCCGAAGAGGTCGGCGGCGACACCGTGGCCTACCTCCTGCCGCACACCTGGTACCGCCTGGCCGACATTCCCGGCGCTCAGTCGGCGGTGCTCGACGCGGTGGAGTCGGACGGCTGGGAGGGACTTATCCGCGTATTGGTCGGCTACCGCGTCGGTGTCGACGGGCTACTCGCGCCCGACGAGTGGGCCAACCAGGAGCACGTGTGACCGGCGGCTAAGTCTGACTTTTCCTCCAACTTGCTCCTACGGATGATCACGCTTTCTGACGCATCCTAGGAAGGCCGAACGGGCGCGAAATCCCTTACGCCACAACGGGTTTCACGACAGCAAGTGGCCTGAGAGCCATCTCCGCCGTGAGTCCGCACACCGTGGAGCGGGCCTGCCCTCCGGTGACAAGGTGGAGCACCCTACGTCTGAACGACCTTGGCACCGGAGGGCAGGTCTGCTCGGCTCCGCCCGGACTCACGGTGGAGATGGCGAACCGCGCAACCACCCACCACCGCAAGATCCGAACGACCCCCGGCCATCTCTGTCGAAGATCCCCCGCCCGGAGGGCATCACTTCCGCTTTGACCGTGGTGGCGGCCATACCTCTTCCCAGACTTCCTGGGCCAGTCCG
>NZ_SMJY01000402.1:0-941 GCF_004348355.1 Micromonospora sp. KC721
GAGCCCTTTTCATCCTGCGTAGCGGTTGGCTTCGACGTTGTGCAGAACGAGGATGGCCTGCACGATCGGGGTCGCTCGCCGTGGGCAGCAGCGCAGCTTGGTCAGGATCTTCCAGGTCTTGAGGGTGGCGATCGCGCGTTCGCCGCGGGCGCGGATTCTCGCGTGGGCGCGGTTCACGGCCTTCTGCCGGCGTGACAGCTTCGGGCGGAAGCGGTGCCGCTTGAATGGCGTGCGCACGCTGCCGCCGGCTCCTTGGTAGCCCTTATCGGCGAAGGTCATCACGTCTGCCCTGCTCAGCGCGTCGATGACGCCGTGGGTTCGGGCTGCGGTCAGGTCATGGACCGAACCGGGCAGCGCCGGTGAAGCCCAGACGAGCCGGCCAGCGGCATCGGCGATGACCTGCACGTTCACGCCGTGGCGCTTGTGTTTCCCGGAGTAGTACGGCTTCTGGTCGGCGATCCGGTCGGTCGGAATCAGGGTGCCGTCCAGGATCGCGTACGCCAGCCGGCGGATCCGTTCCATGGCGGTGGCCAGGTCGTTGGCGACTGCCGTGAGCAGGGCTATCGCTTCCTGCACGTACCGCCAGGCGGTGGCGACACCGATCTGAAAGCCGGTCGCGAGTCGGGTGTAGGTGTCGCCGTTGCGCAGATGGGCCAGAGCCAGCAGCGCCTGCCGTCCGGGAGCGAGACGCCGCCACCGGGATCGGCGCTGCTTGCGGTGGGAGCGGATGCGTTCGGCGAGGTGGTTCAGGGTGCGGCTGGACAACGGAATCGTAGCGGGGTAGGACAGCATGGCGAGGCTCCCGGCCGGGGCTTCGAGTCTTGGTCGACAGCTGTCCTACCTGGAGCCTCGCACCCATCGATCACCGGGCCCGCCGCACCCACCCTAAGCTGCAAGATCAGCTTGGAAAAGGCTCCATGTGATTCGTTGGTGAGCTAGAA
>NZ_SMJY01000403.1:0-920 GCF_004348355.1 Micromonospora sp. KC721
TGTAAGAGGCAGGTGGTGAGGGTCGGGCGGACCGTCGGCGGGGCCGCCGGCCGGTCGCCGTCGCCGCCGCTGGCGGCCAGCGCCAGCGGGGCACCGATCACGATGGCGGCGAGAGTGCCCAGCGCGCCCATGGTCACGGTGGCGCGGCGGCGGGTACGCAGCCGTCGCTCGGCCCGGGTCAGTTGGTCTTCCACAGTTGGTGCCTCCTCGGCGAGATCGGTCAACGTGGTGCGGAGCAGGTGCTCGATGGGGAACGTCACCGCCGTACCTCCAGCAGTTCGATGTCCGGCAGGAGCTCGCGCAGCCGGCTCACGGCCCGGTGGGTACGGCTGCGGACGGTGCCCACCGAGCAGCCCAGCGTCTCGGCGACCTGGGTCTCGGTGAGGTCCTCGTAGTAGCGCAGGACCACCACCGTCCGCTGGGCCGGCGGCAGGTGCCGCAGCGCCGCCCGCATGGCCAGCCGCAGGTCCGTGCCGCCGCTGGGATCGGCGTCGGCCCGGTCGTCGGCACCGGTGAGCAACGACTCCCGGTACCGGCGCAGCCGCCGCCACCAGCTCACGTGCTCCCGGTACATGACGGTGCGCAGGTAGCCCTCCGGGTCGGCGTTGCGCAGTGTCCGCCAGCGCGGGATCGTCCGCGCCAGCGCCGACTGGAACAGGTCCTCCGCCGCGTGCCGGTTGCCGGTGAGCAGGTATGCCACCCGCATCAGCGCCGGCGTGCGGCTGGCCACGAACTCGGCCAGCCGGGCACGTTCGTCGTCGTCCACCCACCCTCCCCTTCGGCTCGTTCACAGATACAGACGCCGCAGGCCGGGCCAGCTATCCATTGCCGGGCAAGGGATGTGCGGCCGGCAGAGTGTCGGTCGTGGCCGGTACCGTCCCGCCACCAACTTGAGAAAGGGTGCGGGGGCGATGGTGGGC
>NZ_SMJY01000404.1:0-905 GCF_004348355.1 Micromonospora sp. KC721
GCCGGAACGCGTCCTCCCCGACCGGCTCGACCAGACCGTCCGTCACCAGCCCGGCCAGCGCCCGGGACCGCTGCACGTCGTCGTGCCAGACCTGGTCGAGTCGTTGGTGCGGGACCGGGCCGGTGGCGTCGCGCAGCACCCCGAGGAGCAGCCCACGGACCTGCCGATCGGTGCCGGCGTACCGCTGGGGGCGCCGGGTGGGTCCGGCGGGTGCGGCCCGGCCGGAAGCCCGCCAGGCGCAGACCGACTCGACGGGGCACGCCGGGCAACGGGGCGAGCGGGCGGTGCAGACCAGCGCGCCGAGTTCCATGAACGCGGCGCTGGCCAGAGCGGCGGCGGCCGGCTCGACCGGTAGCAGTTCCTCGCAGGCAACCAGATCCGACGGGCGGGTGGTCGGCCCGGCGTCCGGCTGGCCGGCGATGGCCCGGGAGACCACCCGGCGGACGTTGGTGTCCACCACCGGGTGTCGTTGCCCGTACGCGAACGCGGCGACGGCCCGCGCGGTGTACGTGCCGACGCCGGGCAGCGCCAACAGCTGGTCCAGCTTTTCCGGCACCTCGCCGCCGTGCCGTTGCACGATCGCCACCGCGCAGTCGCGTAGCCGCACCGCCCGACGGGGATAGCCCAGCCGTCCCCACATCCGGATCGCCTCGGCGGGAGTGTCGGCGGCCAGCGCGGCCGGAGTCGGCCAGCGCCGCAGCCAGGCGTGCCAGGCGGGCAGCACCCGGACCACCGGGGTCTGCTGAAGCATGACCTCGCTGACCAGGATGGGCCACGCCCCCACCCCGGGCACCCGCCAGGGCAGGTCGCGGGCGTTCTGTTCGTACCACCGGGTGATCCGGGTGGCGAAGGCCGGTTCGTTCATCGCGCCGACGATGATGTCATGCGATGTCTTCCCGCAGGAT
>NZ_SMJY01000405.1:0-861 GCF_004348355.1 Micromonospora sp. KC721
GTGCCGACCTCCGCGTCCCCCACCACTGCGGCCCCCACCGCCACAAAGCCCAAGCCGAAGTCCAAACCCAAACCCAAACCGAAGCCGAAGCGCAGGGTGATCGCCCCGGTGGCCGGTCTGGACCGGGCGCAGATGGACAACGCCATCCGGATCGTCGACGCCGGACGGAAGATGGGTGCGCCACGGCGTGCCCTGGTCATCGCGGTCGCCACCGCCATGCAGGAGAGCACCCTTTACAACTACGCCAGCGGGGTGCTGCCCGAGTCGCAGAACTACCCGCACCAGGCCATCGGCTGGGACCACGACTCGGTCGGGCTGTTCCAGCAGCGGCCCAGCAGCGGCTGGGGCACCGTCGCCGATCTGATGAACCCGGAGTACGCCACCCGGGCGTTTCTCGCCGTGCTGCTGGAGATTCCCGGCTGGCAGAGCCTCCCGCTGGCCGTCGCGGCGCAGGCTGTGCAGATTTCCGCCTTCCCCGACGCGTACGCCCAGCACGAGTGGCGCGCGACCGAGGTGGTAGAGGCCGTCCTCGGCTGATATACGAACCATTGCGGACGGTTGGTTGCCGGCTCGGGGTAAACATGAGGGAGGACACCGAACGGAGGACGACATGTCACTGGTGCAGCGGATCAGCGCTTTCCTGCGGTCCCCGAAGGGGCAGCAGCTGGTCGACCGGGGCCGGCGCGAGCTGGCCAAGCCCGAGAACCAGACCAAACTGAAGCAGCTGGCGAGCCGGCTCTCCGCCGGCCGCCGTCGCTGACCGTCACATTCACGCCTCGACACCGGGAGCCTTCGTGACCGACGCCGCGCCCGTCGACGACGAGCCGACCATCCCCACTCCGACGCCGGCCACCGCCACCC
>NZ_SMJY01000406.1:0-859 GCF_004348355.1 Micromonospora sp. KC721
GCCAGTCCGGACCCGTTCCGGTTCTGCGCGGCCGTGATCGTTACCCCGGTGGCTTTCGCCACGGCGGTCGCCGACGCGAGCCTGTTCCGCAGCGCGTACGCGGTGAGTAGGTGGACAACCCGCCGGCTGATGGTCTCGACCCGAGACAGCTCTTCCAAGAGGTTGAGGGTCCATTGGGACTGGTGATCCGTGTCATGATCACTGACTGTCTTCGACTCCGCTACGAGATCGGTCAGGTCGCGGATCTGCTGCTCGACCCACTGTGCCAGGTCCTTGGGTACCGGCGCGGACTGCGACATCAGATTTACTCCCTTGACGGTCTCGTCTCTAATGACTAGAGTCGACTTCACTCGATGCTCTAAAGGCTAGAGCATAGACCTTGGGAGGAACAGACCATGCCGCAGACGTTCATCGTGGACCAGGCCGCGACTTTCCAGGCGGTTGCCTTCCTGGGCGCGGAGCCCCGGATTGAGTTCGGCACGCGGGACAAGCAGGAGACGACCAAGGACGGTCTTCCTCGCTGGGACGTGCAGGTCGTGGCCGGGTTCCGCGACAACTTCGGGAAGGTGCAGAACGAGGTGATCAAGGTTGGCTACGCGGGGGCGAAGAACCCGGCGGAGTCGATCGGGATGTACACCCCGGTTCACCTCGTGAACTTCACCGTTGGCGTGATGGAGAAATGGGGAAGCTCGATGACAACGGTAAGCCACCCGCCCGACATCGCGCCAGCGAACCAGGTAGACGCGCCGAACTGTGAGGGCTGCGGATCGCCCCTGGAAGCCCGTACGCACTCCGGTGGGCTTCCGAAGCGGTTCCACAACGATGCGTGTCGCAAGCGGGCTCTGCGTGCCTCTCAGCG
>NZ_SMJY01000407.1:0-856 GCF_004348355.1 Micromonospora sp. KC721
AACCGGAGACCTCGTGGACACCCTAGCGGTGACGAGGCGGTTCGACCTGACCGACGTGCAGTGGGCGGTGCTGGAGCCGTTGCTGCCTGCGGGTAAGCGGCCAGGTCGACCGTCGTCATGGAGTAGGCGGCAGTTGATCGACGGGATCCGGTGGCGGATCCGGGTGGGCGCCCCGTGGCGGGACGTGCCACCGCACTACGGGTCCTGGTCAGCGGTGTATGCCCTGTTCCGCCGCTGGCAGCGCGACGGCACCTGGCTGCAGGTCCTGACGGCGTTGCAGGCCCTCGCCGACGCAGCCGGCAGGATCACCTGGGACGTGTCCGTGGACTCGACCAGCGCCCGCGCTCACCAGCACGCGGCCGGGGCGAGGAAAAGGGGGATCTGCAGGCCGAACCACCCGGCGGAGTCATGGTGGAGCCGGCCGACCACGCGCTGGGCCGCTCCCGCGGTGGGTTGACCACGAAGCTGCACCTGGGCTGCGAGCAAGGGCAGAAGCCCCTCGCCATGGTCCTGACCGCTGGGCAGCGCGGCGACAGCCCGCAGTTCATCCCCGTCCTGACCGCCATCCGCGTTCCCCGCCTGGTGACCGGCCGACCGAGGACCCGCCCGAACCGGGTCCTGGCCGACAAGGCCTACACATCAAAAGCGAACCGGGTCTACCTGCGCCGGCGAGGGATCGCCGCGACCATCCCGAGCAAGGCCGACCAAGACGCGAACCGGCGGGCCAAGGGATCCAAGGGCGGACGCCCGCCAGCCTTCGACCCGCACATCTACCAGCAACGTCACGCCGTCGAGTGCGGCATCAACCGACTCAAACGCAACCGGGCCGTGGCCACGCGCTTCGACAAGCTGGCCG
>NZ_SMJY01000408.1:0-808 GCF_004348355.1 Micromonospora sp. KC721
CCGCACCGCTTGCAACGGTCGATCTCTGACACCTGGTTGAGAAGCTGACGCAGCCCGTACCGGACAGCCCTCCGAGCCGGTCCATAGGGCACCTGACCTGGGGTGGACGCAAACTTTGCGTAGTACCGAGCCGGTCCATAGGGCACCTGACCTGGGGTGGACGCAAACTTTGCGTAGTACCAAGTCCGGGTGGGATCCGGGTGGCCTGAACCGGGCAAACCGGCCCCGGGGCCGGCGGCCAAACCCGGGCCGCCTGCCGCGCGCTCCTGCGTCCCGCCCGCGCGCGGCACCCCGGGACCGTCCTTGGTCGTCTCCTGCTTGTCCCGCGTGCCGAACTCAATCCGGGGCTCCGCGCCCAGGAAGGCAACCGCCTGGAAAGTCGCGGCCTGGTCCACGATGAACGTCTGCGGCATGGTCTGTTCCTCCCAAGGTCTATGCTCTAGCCTTTAGAGCATCGAGTGAAGTCGACTCTAGTCATTAGAGACGAGACCGTCAAGGGAGTAAATCTGATGTCGCAGTCCGCGCCGGTACCCAAGGACCTGGCACAGTGGGTCGAGCAGCAGATCCGCGACCTGACCGATCTCGTAGCGGAGTCGAAGACAGTCAGTGATCATGACACGGATCACCAGTCCCAATGGACCCTCAACCTCTTGGAAGAGCTGTCTCGGGTCGAGACCATCAGCCGGCGGGTTGTCCACCTACTCACCGCGTACGCGCTGCGGAACAGGCTCGCGTCGGCGACCGCCGTGGCGAAAGCCACCGGGGTAACGATCACGGCCGCGCAGAACCGGAACGGGTCCGGACTGGC